>DPSB01000659.1 GCA_003537495.1 Cytophagales bacterium
ACAAACTAAAAACCATAAATATGAATACAACTAAATTTTTCAAAAACATCTTTTTGTTAGCCCTGGTAGCAACATTTTTAGTTGCTTGTAGTGATGAAGAAATAATTCCAAGCTCTGAGTTACCCTCATCCATTAAAGATTACGTAAGCACACATTTTCCGGCTAACGAAATAATTCAGGTTGTAAAAGACCGCGATGGATTTTCTAAATCTTATGATGTGATCTTAGCCGGGTCTATTTCATTGGAGTTCAACAAGAAGAATAACATCACCGAGATCAGCAGCATTTCTCAACTTCCTGACAGTGTAATCCCGGAAAAAATCAGACAACATACCGCAACTAATTTTCCTGATAATGTAATTATTGGCTGGGAGCTGGATGACCGCAATCAACAAGTTAAGTTGAATAACGGGCTTGAGTTAGAGTTTACCAAAAGCGGTGACTTTTTAAGAATTGACAATTAATATTTAAGCCCAAAGCCATTAGCGATGAAACGGATTAACCTTATTTTACTTTTGTCGGCCTCCGTGTGGTTAACAGCCTGCTTGAATGACGAAGATCCGGGGCCACGCCAGCAAGATGCACGTTCATTTGCAGTTGTTGATTTTGATAGGGTGGAAGCTGGCGATGCATTGGATGTAACGATTATAGCGGGTACACATTACACGATAAAAGCAGAGGGCGATCGGAGAAATCTGGATGACCTGGAAGTTTTTAAAAGTGGCAATTCGCTGATCGTTCGTTTCGATGAATCTGAAAATCGCCAATACACTACATTCGTTACCATAACAATGCCTGAGTTGGTGGGTATAAATTTTTCGGGAGCCGTAAACGGTAAGGTAAGTGGCTTTGATGATGTGGCGCGTTTGGATGTTACGTTATCGGGTGCATCGTTGGGGCAGGTAGATATGGATGCTGATGAACTGTATCTGAATGTAAATGGCGCATCGCAATTACGCTTGCGCGGAGATGGCAACTTGATGGATGGTAGTATTTCCGGAGCTTCAGTACTTACTGCATTCGAGTACGAAACGGTGCAAGCCAAGCTTCATGTTTCTGGAGCGAGCCAGGGTCGGGTTAATGTATCGCAGCAATTGCAGGTGGTAGCTACCGGAGCAAGTGAAATAATTTACCGTGGCGAACCCGAGTTGATCGTTGAAACATCGGGAGCAAGTGTGGTGAAGAAGGATTAACTCAACAATATAAACTACTCAGAAGCCTGACCATCTCAAGAATGGTCAGGCTTTTTTATTAGATATTACTCATCAAACCCCTTTAAAAAACTCAAACGAATTTTTTAAAGTATCAATGGGAGTTGGAGTAAGGTCGCGCTCTAAGTAAAAATGTTCGGCCCCCGATTTTACAGCTTGTGTTATAATTCCTTTTATATCAAATACTCCAGTGCCGGGGTCGGCCATTTTAGGGAACAGCGTCATCCATTGGTCGGGTGTACTGCCATCGCCAGAAAAACGAATGGGTTCGCTGGCATCTTTAATGTGTAACAACTTAAAGCGACCAGGATTACTTTTCATAAACTCAATCGGGCTTGCGCCTCCGGCTGTCATCCAGAAAATATCCAACTCAAACACTACATGCTTAGGGTCAGTGTTCTTCAATAAAACTTCCATAGGCGTTTGGCCATTCTCTGTCCAGTGTTCGTACCCATGATTGTGATACACAAATGTAAGTCCGTAGTCGGCCATCTTTTTACCGATCTGATTAAACTCTTCGGCCAGTTTTTTAAAATGATCGAGTGTCCAGCGTTCATCGGTGTTGCTCAGGTTAAGTGCAGGAATGGCCACATACCGTGTTCCTAATTTGCTCAATGCTTCCATGGCCGGTTTTAAATTCTTGCGCATGGTAATCAGATCCAGATGTACCGAAGGTGTGCTTAATCCAAAATCTTTCAGCATAGCTTTTACATCGCTAACCGAGTGACCATAAAATGCATTGGCCTCAATGCCCAATTGTGCCGAAATGGGTTTCCAACGGTCTATGGTTTCGGTGGCACTAAAATCATACGGCCCAAAAAATTCAATCTCTTTATATCCAATTTCGCTTAGGGTTTTTAGCGTGCCTTTTAAATCTTTGGATACCATCTGCGGAATGGTAAACAACTGAATGCCCCAGGTTTTTTTCTGCTCCGTAAGCGTTTGGGCTAAAATCCCGGAAACGGGTAGAGCGGCCAGCGTGGTGCTTGCTAATTGAATAAATCGTCTGCGAGGTATCATAATGCGAAGGTTTAAATTGAAATTTAGGGTAAATGGTACACAGTTACGATTTTAGCACCAGTTTTTTAGTGGAAAGAAGTTAGGCAAATTATATTTACTAAATGAAAAAGTTGGTTTTTATTATTGATGACGATCCCGTCTATCTCAAGTTCATGAAGGGGCACTTCGGGCAGATGCCGCAGTATGAAACACAGGTATTTCAATCGGGCCCCGAAGGTATTGCTGCTTTGGATCAGGCCAAACCTTACCTGATTATTCTCGACCACTTATTTACAAACGCACCCGATAAAACCGGTTTAGATTACTTGAAAGAAATTCGTAAGAAGCAATCGGGCATACCTGTTATTTATATTACCGGGTTAAACGATGAAAGTCTTCGGGCAAAAACCAAAAAGCTAAAGGTTGCCGATCACATTTTAAAGAACGATGCCTTTCTGATTCACCTGCGCACAGCTATGGATAAATTAGATGCGCCACCCAAAGGAATTCTGAGCAAGCTTTTCAAAAAATAGCACGTAACTTTTCGCGATAAACAATAGCCCACGTGAAAGCATTGGTTTGTCGCGCTTACGGATTGCCACACACACTTCAATTGGCAGAAATAAATCAACCACACATTGAGGCGGATGAAGTGTTGGTGAAGGTGGCGTACTGTGGTGTAAACTTTCCAGATACACTCCTCATTCAAAATAAATATCAGTTTAAACCTACACTACCATTTTCGCCTGGTGGCGAAGTGGCCGGAACGGTTGTAGCAACTGGTGTGGATGTAGCACACATAAAAGTTGGCGAGCGTGTTGTGGGATTGTGTGGTTGGGGTGGCTTTGCCGAATATGTGGCCGTAAAATCAACGCGTGTGTTTGTATTGCCTTCAGAAATGAATCTACATTCGGCAGCGGCAACTTTTTATAACTACGCTACTTCTTATTATGCACTAAAAGACAGGGCAAATCTAAAACCGGGCGAAAAGCTTTTAGTGCTGGGTGCAGGTAGTGGTGTTGGTCTGGCTGCAGTTGAATTGGGAAAGCAGTTAGGCGCTACCGTTATTGCGACCGCTTCCGCAGATGATAAATTAACGTACTGTAAAAACAAGGGTGCCGATTTTATAATCAATTATGCCACGCACGATTTGAAAGAAAGTGTAAAGGAAATTGCGCAAGATGGTGTGGATGTAATTTTTGATCCCATAGGCGGAACACTTGCCGAAACAGCTTTACGCACGATTAACTGGGGCGGTAGGTATTTGGTTGTGGGTTTTGCTTCTGGTAGCATTCCCAACTTTGCAGCAAATGTTCCGCTGTTAAAGGGCGCTTCTATAGTAGGTGTTTTCTGGAGTGGCTTTGCCGCGAAAGAACCAACGCGCAATGCAGCCAACATGCAGCAGTTGATTCAATGGCATAGCGAAGGAAAAATCAGTCAGCAGATTTATAAAACCTATTCGTTACAAGAAGCACCACAAGCGTTGCAAGATATGATAGACAGAAAAGTGATTGGGAAAGCGGTAGTACAGATTGAGTAGAAAATTAACCACAAAGACGCGGAGCCGTAAAGCATACGACAAAGAAGTTCTGAGGAATTCTCTGCGCCTTCGCGCCTCTGCGGTTAATAAATCAATTCACCTTTATCAACTCCACTTCAAAAATCAAAACGGAGTTTGGTGGAATTTGTCCACCGGCTCCTTGTTCGCCATAGGCAAGTTCTGATGGCAAGTAAAGAATCCACTTGTCACCTTCGCGCATTAATTGTAAAGCTTCAGTCCAACCGGCAATAACTTCGCCAACACCAAAGGTTGCCGGCTCGCCACGCTCCACCGAACTATCAAACACAGTTCCATCTAAAAGTTTACCGGTATAATGTACGGTTGCCTGATCGGCAGCGGTGGGCTTTTTACCAGTGCCAGCATTCACAATCTTATATTGTAAACCACTTGCCGTTTCAATTACTCCGGGCTTGGTTTTGTTCTCGGCAAGAAAGGCAACACCTGCCGCTTTTGCTTTTGCAACCTTGGCCTCCATTGCTTGTTGCATATATACCTGCACATACATAGCTGCATCTTGTGGTTGAAGTTGCAGCGAATCTTCCTTAAATACATCGCGCATACCAATGGTTAACGATTCATAATCAAGTGAATCGCCACCTTGCATTTTTAAATTTTTTGAAACCAATACACCTAATGCATAGCTGGCTTTTTTATGCGGATCGTTCAGATCGGCCTTTTGAGTTTTCTGATCGTTGATTTGTTTTTTCAAGGCTTCAACTTCGGCAGTAAGCTGCTGCGTTTTGGCAAGTAGTTCTTTTTTGGATTGTGCATTTACCAGCAGGCTGCAGAGCAACAGGGGCAGAATCAGGAATTTCATTTTTTTCGTTTAATTTTTAGCGGTGCAAAGAAACGAATACTAAGGGCTTTCGCAAAAAGCGATTCTTGACTATTCATTAACAAAAATTTTTAAGCATGTTGGGCAGAGTTGCTTAGCTTTGATAAGCAAAATCAACCCCCATGAACAAACGCGACTTCCTTAAAAACCTGGGCTTACTTTCGCTGAGCAGTTTACCCTTGTTTGATTCTATTGCAAAAGCAAATGAAAACACTGCGCACCTATCTGCGGAAGCAGCAGTGGGATAATAAGCGCAAGATGGCTGCAAAGCTTGCAGAGTTAGCAGGATGTTCGCCCGAAGAATTGATCATTACACGCAACACCACCGAATCATTAGACATGATTATTGGCGGCATACATTGGAAAGCTGGTGACGAAGCTGTGATGGCTGAACAGGATTATGGTTCGATGCTGAACCATTTTAAACTGATGGAAAAGAAATACGGCATCGTTAATAAAATTATTTCGGTGCCCAATCATCCTCAGTCAGACGAAGAGATTGTAAAGCTTTATGAAAGCGCTATCACACCCAAAACAAAACTGCTGATGGTTTGCCACATGATTAACATTACCGGCCATGTGTTGCCGGTAAGAAAAATCTGCGACATGGCGCATGCCAAAGGTGTGGAGGTAATGGTAGATGGCGCACACGCATTTGCACACCTTAATTTTTCTATTGCTGATTTGGGTTGCGATTATTACGGTGCCAGTTTGCATAAATGGTTAAGTGTTCCGCTGGGTGCAGGCATCTTGTATGTAAAAAAAGGCAAAGCTGCCAATGTGTGGCCGTTGTTGGCCTCGGGTAATCCCGATCAAAATGATATTTATAGTTTAAATCAAACCGGAACACATCCGGTTTATACCGATCTAACCATTGCCAACTCCATTGATTTCTATTTGAAAATTGGCCGCGACCGCAAAGAAGAACGTCTGCGGTATTTGCAACGCCACTGGACAACCAAAGTACGCGGACTAAAACATATTGTGGTGAATACACCTGACGATTCTAAACGCCATGCCGGCATTGGCAATGTAGGTGTGGTGGGGATGAAACCACAAGATCTGGCCGATACCTTATTGAAGAAATACAAGATTTATACGGTAGCCATTGATGGTGCCGGAGTACATGGTTGCCGCATTACACCCAATGTTTACACCACTACTCAGGAACTGGATACGTTTGTGGCTGCCTTGAAAGACTTAGGCTAAACGCTGTTTTTAGCCAGATTTCAAGTTGATTGTTAACGGCAGTTCAACATTAGGTTAATAACCGGCTTACCTATTGAACCACAGGGTATTCATTTGCGTTATTTGTACTAACAACAACCACTAATTGTATGTTACACTCACCCAAACTGGCTATCCTGCAAAGTCTGGATGCTATGGACAAGGTGCAAATGGAAGAGGTGCTCAATTACATTAAGGGCATTCTTAACCAGCCTGAAAAAACTTCGGATTACAAGAGCTTCAAAAAAGAAGCGATGAAGGAAATCAGGCAGGCCTTGCGCCAGGAGAAAGGCAAAAAGAAACTGCGGTTAGCCGCATAGCCTTTCCGCATCCTGCGGTACTACAGATGGCTCTTACGCATCTGATGGGAAATTCTTCTCTCTTATAGTTTCTGATTACAGAATGGTTATCACACGAAAGTATTCAGATAGCAGTAATCAGTATACGTCAAGATGGATTGTTATTAAACTGCCTACTGTATCCTGCCTACTGCCAACTTGAAGTTAGTTATACTTCACATAATTCTCCCACTTGTCAATTACATCCACAAAATCGCTGGGCAGTTCTGAATCAAATTGCATAAACTGATTACTTACAGGATGTATGAAGCCCAACGTTTTGGCGTGCAGTGCTTGCCGCGGAATAATCTTAAAACAGTTATCGATAAACTGTTTGTATTTCGAAAACACTGTTCCTTTTACAATATCACTACCACCATACATCGAGTCGTTAAAAATAGGATGGCCGATGTAGCGCATGTGTGCGCGTATCTGGTGGGTGCGTCCGGTTTCCAGTTTGCATTCAATCAATGAAATATAGCGCAAGTCTTTCAAAAGCTTGTAATGTGTAATAGCATGCCTGCCAAAGTCGCCATCCGGAAAGGCAGTGGTTACACGCCTGTCTTTTAAGCTTCGACCTACATGCACGTTAATAGTTCCTTGAGGCGGTTCGGGTATTCCCCATACAATAGCCTGGTAGGTGCGTTCAATACTGTGATCAAAAAATTGTTTGGCCAGCGAGTTCATCGCAATTTCAGTTTTGGCAATTACCAATAAACCCGAAGTATCTTTATCGATGCGATGCACCAAACCCGGTCGGCCTTCATTGCCTTTCATCTCCGGTAAATTCTGAAAATGATAGGTAAGTGCGTTTACCAGCGTACCACTCCAGTTTTGGTAAGCCGGATGCACCACCATGCCGGCCGCTTTATTTACTACCAGCACATGTTCATCTTCAAACACAATGTTGAGCGGAATATTTTCAGCTACCACATCGGTATCGCGTGGTGGTTCGGGCAGCGAAACGGTAATTACATCGTTGGGATGAACTTTATAATTAGGTTTGATAGGCTTGTCGTTTACTTTTACAAACCCATCGTGTATGCCATCCTGAATTTTAGTACGGGTTACGTTGGGTAACCGATCCATCAAGAACTTATCAATGCGAAGCAGGCTTTGTCCGGCATCGGCAACTATTCGATGGTGTTCAAACAAACCATCCTCATCATCTTCCAATAAATCTTCGGGGTGTATCACAGCATTAAATCAATCCGTAAAGGTAGCTTATTTACTACTTACAACGGCATGTTTGCGATCGCGACAACCCGAACTGCAATAGAGCACTTCATTCCAAACCTTTTCCCACTTCTTTCGCCAGCTGAACGGACGGCCACAGGTTTTACAGATTTTGGAAGGGAGATCAGATTTTTTAACACCTCGCATAAGGGATATAACAAATAGGAATAAGCGATGTTATGGGATTGATGCTAACACCAGAACAAACCGATAGAATTATTGCCATGGCGTGGGAAGACCGCACACCATTTGAGGCGATTAAATATCAATTTGAACTTTCCGAGCAGAATGTGATTGAATTGATGCGCAAAAATCTGAAGCCCTCCAGTTGGCGATTATGGCGCAAGCGGGTTCACGGCCGAAGAACAAAATTCCAAAAATTAAGATCGGACGAAGTATCAAGATTTAAATGCGACCGCCAGCGTAATATCAGTCTGAACAAAATAAGCAAGCGTTAAAGTTTTGTAGTTTTGCGTAGGCAAAAAAATTTACGCAGATGAAAAGACTTTTGATTTTGTTGTTACTTATTGCTTGTAGCGAAAAGAAAACAGAAAGCCTCCTGTCTCCAACCGATTTCGATTTAAAACTGAAAGCAACTGAAAATGCTTTTGTTCTGGATGTGCGCACAGAAGAGGAAGTGAGCACAGGTTTTATTGAAGGCGCAACCAATATTGTGTACGATGCAAACTTTGCAGATAAGGTAGGTTCGCTAGAACAAAAACCAATTTTTGTTTATTGTGCTGCCGGTGGTCGCAGTGCGAAAGCAGCAACTATCCTTCGTGATAAAGGTTATACAGTTTTTGAATTGCAAGGTGGTATGAACGCCTGGAAAGATGCCGGCCTGCCTGTCGTAGGGCAGTTCGGCCCGCAGACAGGACTGCCGGTTAAATAAATTTTTTGTTTGAAATGAAAAATGTGTGGATTACAGTGCTATGCCTGATGGCTTGTTCGAGTGAGATTTCTGATTTGTTCTCATCTGCCAAAGAGAAAGGTATTGTCGATATTAAGTTAGAGGAGGCATCGGGTCTTGTAGCAAGTGCTGCGCATCCGGGGTATTTCTGGACGCATAATGATAGTGGTAACGGGGCGCAGTTATTTTTGATTGATAGCACAGCCAATATTGCAGCTACCATGCCACTGGGTGCTGTGCGTAACCGCGATTGGGAAGATATAACACTTGGCCCCGGCCCCGATCCTGACAAGACTTATGTTTATGTAGGTGATATTGGAGATAACAAAGCGCAGTATCCTTACAAGATTATTTATAGGTTGGAAGAACCCACTGCAATTGAAAACAAAACCATTGAGCACTTCGACACTTTATTTGTTCAATTACCTGATGGCACCCGCGATTCTGAGGCATTGATGATCGATCCGATTTCTTCACGCATGTTTATGGTTTCGAAGCGTGAAGATTCTGTAAGACTGTACCAGTTTCCCAACACCTGGAAATCGGGCGATACGCTTACGGCTGAGTTAAAAATTAAAATGCCGTATAATCTTACGGTTGCCGCAGATATCTCTTTTGATGGTAGTGAAGTGTTATTGAAAAATTACGATCACGTATATTATTGGAAACGCGAAGGCACAGAACCCATAGCAGATTTACTGCAACGAACTCCGCTCGAACTAAGATATAAACCCGAAAAGCAAGGGGAGGCGATTGCGTGGAGCCGCGATGGATCGGGTTATTATACACTGAGTGAATCCAGCACCCACGAACGCGCCCGATTGTTGTTTTATAAGCGAAAGTAGCTACGATTGCCTTCTGATCAACTCTTGCGTAAACTGAATCAGGTTTTGCTTTTGTGCTGAATCGGGCAATGCATTCAATTTCTCAAACCCTTGCGAAAAATAGTCTTCTACTTTCTTTTCGGTAAGAGCGGCAATGCCTAGAGAATCGTAAATGGCGGTTACAGCCTTTACTTTCTTTTGCTTATTGAATTTTTTAGCGTTCAGCCAAGACTCAAGTTCTTTTTTGTTAGTACCTCTTGCTTTTTCTTTTGCCTTTA
>DPSB01000547.1 GCA_003537495.1 Cytophagales bacterium
ACTAGTAAACAAGTTAAATGAAAAAGCGACAAGCTGAAAACATTTCAGAAGTACAAAAAGGATTTGTTGGCCTGATAATAATTTCAATAATTGTGGCAATATCTGTTTATACATGTGAGGATTCGTCTTATGAAAGTGAGAATTCTACCAGTTCACAAGAACTACAGCGAAAGTCTGAGGGCTCCAAAATTTATATAACAAAGGATGGGTTTATTGCAGCGATAACCGAAGAATATCTGGATGAAGCTTATATGTACGCTAGAGATAATGATCCTGAAGCTCTGGATAAATTAATAAAAATGCAAGTTGCCTTTTTCTTGAAGCCAAATATCGAAGTCATCATTGTTGATGGAGATCTTCTTGGCAAACGAAAAGCAGAATTTAGAATTAAAGGAGATAGGAATACATTTTGGACGGTTCGAGAAGCATTTGATCTTATGACTGAAGAAGAGTATAGACAATTAAAACTGAAGCAACCAAGCAATTAGATGCCTTACCAAGTTAATATTGAAACGATTGTATCACTGGTAGCAGTGGCTGTTGCCATTCTGGCTGTATATTTTTCTAATAAAAACACAAGGCAACAAATTAGAACTGAAAAACTTGAAAGGCTCTATCAATCAATTCAAAATCTGAGTCGGTATTATGGGCTATTTATGGGATGTTGGGCCTGTATTCTACAATTAAGGAATCGTGATGATAAAGAAATACAAACATTGGAACAATACTATCAAATAAGAGATCAAAAAATAACAACAATTGAAAGAAGAAATATCGAAGAATTACTATCTGTGATATCAGTTTTAACTGACTGCTACACAAAAAATGAGCTAAAAAAGAGTTTAAAGGAGTATGAGATTTTAATGTACTCCTTTTTTGAGTTAGTGGTTCATGGAGGAAGTATTCAACAAGAGATACATTTCCAAAATGGTTACCCAGACTACGATAAATTTTTTGAAATCACAGAAAATCTCAAAATCAGAATTATTGCAGAGATTAAATTATGAGGTCAATTGTTCCCAATACTTTTTTTATTTAGAACCAACACAACATTCTCAACAATACTTAACCTAAAGTTATTGTTGGTCGCTGACCAACAATCGGATAATGAAATTTCCATGAGGAGAAAATAACCTAAAAAAGGAATTGGCTATAAAATAAATACGCAATTGAAAGACCAAACCTGGTCACCAGCCTTTTAATAATACTTAACCGTATCAACCTCTCTCTACCAAACCACTTGTGGATACGTACATGCGAACGTTATAGCTCATTGCTGGAATTGAATGAAGATTTGCAAAATTTTAATAAATTGGGTTTAGAATAAGTGAATCATGACGGCAAAAGAGATTAAATCTGAGATTCAGAAATCCTTGGACAACGTTCCAGAAAGTGTACTTCAAGACATCTTGGAATTTTTGAAGAGAGTTGAGGCCGAGCCAGCAGAACGACTAAACCTAATGAAGGATTTGAGAGATATTTTAACCGAAGACAAAGAACTTCTCGAACGACTTGCTAAATGATAGAAATTAGCGAGGTCGAAAAAATTCATGATATTTTAATTGAGCGATTTGGCGGAGCAAAAGGAATTAGAGATAAAGGGATTTTAGAATCAGCCATCGCCCGACCATTTCAGACCTTTGACGGCAAAGAGTTATATCCCGACCCCGTGGATAAAGCTGCAGCAATTTTTGAAAGTATTGTTTCAAATCATCCATTTATAGATGGTAATAAAAGGACTGCCTATGTTCTCATGCGACTAATCCTTAAAAGAAATCAACTTGATATTGAGGTTGATCAAGACTTTAAATATGACTTTGTAATCAAGGCAGCAAAAGGAGAGTTAACGTTTGACAAAATTAAAACGTGGATTAGAAATAATTTGAAGTAGGCAGCGAAGACACAACTTTAATTGCCTATCAGGTCTAATTGCTGTCAGATCTTCCGATCTGACAGACCAACACATTCAACATCGTCAATAATACCTAACCGTATCAACCTCACTTTGCCAAAATGCTTGTGGGTAGGTCCAGTAATTACAAGGCGGTTCCACGCATAATGCATGAAACCGTCCCCAGTAATATTCAAATTGCATTAATCCATTTTCAGTTTGAACCGAACCAAGCATTAAACTATGTGTAACTCCGCTTACCCCATTGCGGTAATGAATCGCTGAGGTTAGCTTCACTTTTGTTCCTGCCGTGAGTTCCAATGAGTGGGGATAGCCTGTAGGATCATCCGCCAACAAGTTCTCTTCAACTATTGGAAAATCGTTCTTAACTACATAAGCAGGCTTTACAAGTACAACCTCGCCCAGGTATCGGGCATACGGTTCTTTTGTAGAAACATCGGTGCTGGTGTTGCGCAAGGCAATGTAAAATACACCAACAACAAGAAGTATAAAAACAAGTATTGCCAACCAAATCATTTTGCGCTTCATTAAATGTTGTTTCTGGTTTCACAAGGTAAATCTTAAATTTTGATTTCCTTTCCCCACTTTAACGTTTTCAAATCTAACTTCCGGTAGTAGTATTCGGTGTCTTTAAAATTGAAGTTACCATCTTGATTAATGTCGCGCTGAAATTGTACCAGCGCAAATTCCGCATGGCCATATACTTCAACTGATATTACATGATCCTTTCCGGTTGTAAGTGCTTGCAGATTTTCACCTGTGGGGGTAACGGTGTACAATACCGAAGCATCGTTTTCATCTATCCGGCCACTTTTGTTGGTGTCCGTTTCTTTTACAAAAAGGAAAATCCGATTCAGCTTAATAATGTTCGTGTTTGCTGTAACAAATCCATGTCTGGTTGCCGGTAGGCTTACTAATTGAAGATAGGTATCGGTTGAAAATAGTTTTTTATACGAGTCAGAATTAAAATTATATACAATCAGGTTTGCATAGTACCCACCCCACGCTGCTATTTTATTAGACGAGAGCAAGGCTTCATTATATAGAATAGGAATAAACAGTGTGCTGGCCGAATCTGTTAAGATCGGATTACCCAAACTATTTTCCCCTTTGGTGTAACGCTGGCCAAACGCAAACGAAGTGAATGTTACTGTGATTAGCAAAAATAAGTATCTCATATTAGTCTCAATTCAAAATTTGATCAGATTAAACAATCAACAAACAAAAGAGGCCATCTCACAAAGTCAAATCCTTTCAGATCAACCCGGAGACGGCCTCTGCCCCACCCGCTTAGAAACTTAAATTTTTTGTCTTTGCTTTTTCGCGCACTGCTTTAATCATGGCCGCATCCAGCATATTATCGGTTACTTCTTTTGGGGTGTTTGTAACAATATATTCCTGACGTTTTTTACTCAAGCTTTGAATTTCGTCCTGAATCTTTTTGCGCTCATCAGCCTTTTGTTTTACATAAGCCTGACGTTGCGTTACCGTCATGCCCTTCATTTCTTTTGGCAAGTCTTCATCTTTTGCTTCCGTAATCACTTTTTCACTTTCCTTCGATGCATCTACCAAATCCCAACTTGAGTTTTTATAGGCGTGCGAACTTTTAGATACGGTGCGCTCTACTTTATTAGCCTGGCCATATTTATCTGCGTTGCTATCTTGCACAGCTTGCAATTCTTTTTTAGAAGCACCAGCACTTCCATAGTACAAATAGGTATTATTTAACTGTTCATTCAACGCACTGATGCGATCATCATAAGGCGAAGGCACATATACCGTTCTGCGATTTTGCTCAATGCTCATGTACGAACCGCTGGTTATATCGGCACCATCTTTCCAACTGGTTGCAATTCCATCTTCAAAAGGGCCACAGAAAATAGTGTTTACCACTACGCCTTTCTCGCGGGCAAAAGTCCCAGCCGTGCGATACGAAATACCGCCTTGTGTAAAGGGTTCGTTACCGGCAATAAAAATCATTTTCAAATCATTGGCCGAAGTACTCCAATCCAATTGTTTTAACGAAGTATTGATTACGTGGCCACAATATTCATTACCGCCATTGGTAGAAAGTGCAAACAGCTTTTCCGAGATCACATCCAAATCATCCGTTAATCCACTCACCAACCTAATGTACCCTTCTGAAGATGGCAATCCATCGTTGCCATATTCATAAAGTGCAATTTTAATGTTGGGCTTTTTTCCATCGGCACACTTAGCCGCAGCGAGTTCGTTCACAATTTTCCACAGTTGCGATTTAGCCTGGTCAATCAGGCCATCCATACTATTACTGGTATCCAGCAACAGGGCCAATTGAATGCTTTGATCTTTGGCCGGTGGTGGTGCCACGGGCGCAAATGCACTCAGGCTAAAAAAGAATATCACAGAAAGGATTGCAAGGCGATTCTTAACCGGGCTTGCAAAAAAAGAGGTTGTCTTCATGGCGTTTTAGTTTTTGGTAAAGTTTACGCGCTAAATCGCTTTGGGGTACCTACACTTAGTGGCGGTACCCGTACACCGGGCGAAACCCATATCCGACCGGGTGAACGGGTTGAAATGAATAAACCATACCTCAAACCACCCAAAATTATTGTAGTAACTTTCCAACCGGAACACATCAAACTTCCGTTGAGAACCGAAGAAGCGATTTAAAAATGAAGAAGCTGTTGATCTTTTTACTTCCAGTACTACTGGCCTGCACCGGTAGTGTCTGCCATGCGCAGAAGAAAAAAGCCGACTCCTATTCGGACTTTAAAAGCCGGTCGTCTCAAAATAGCATCACGCAACTTTTACGCGATGCAACAGCAGTTAAAAATTCAAACCCCGCACAGGCCCTTAGTTTTGTACAGGAAGCTTTGGGCATGAGCCTGACTCAAGGCGATGTTTTGAGTGAAGCCACGTGTTATCTGTTGCTGGGCGAGATTAATGAACAAATACGCGAGTGGACATTAGCTCTGGAAAATTATAACAAAGCTTACCAACGGCTGGCCGTTAAATACACCGCTTCACCCGAATACATCCGCACATTAAGAGGATTGGGAAACACAAATCTTAAAATGAGTAATTACGAGCAAGCACTCGTTTATTATAATCAAGCTCTTCAAATGAAATTAAGTCGGTCCGAAAAAACAGAACTGCAATTAGATGTTTCGGAAGTTTATTACCAGCAGGGTAATGATGAGCAGGCGTTAGCCGCGATTGAAGATCTCAACACCAATCAAAAGATTATGGGCGATGCGTTGGTAGGCAGAATTCAAAATCAGAAGGCTAAAATTTTTGCCCGCACCAACGAAGTGGATAAAGCCAACACGCTATATAAATCATCGCAGCAGAATATGCGCGCAGCTGGCAATGCCGCTCCGGCCAAAGAAGAAGAAGCACTGAAATCAACCAAAGAAGAAATCTCCGAAGTATTGCGCGAACAAAAACGATACGATGAAGATATTACCTTGCGCAATCAGTCAATTGATTACAATCTTGAATCGCAAAACTTAAGCGAAGTTTCCAAAGACAAAATTGAACTTAGTAAATCGCTTGCCGCGAAAGGCGAAACGAATGAAGCCATTCAGCAATTGAAAGAAGCTGCATTATTAGCCGATTCAGTAAGTAGCCCCAAAGAACAGGCCGCGGCCTATTTAAACCTGGCAAACCTTTATGAGAAGAATGGCAGAACCACAGACGCGCTGAAGACTTACCAGAAATACAGCGAAGCGGTTGCGCGAACTGAACAGCAAACTGAAGTTAATCAACAACAAAAGGCCGAACTGATCCGCAAGCAAAAAGAAATTGAAACCATCAGTAACGAAGTGGTAACGGGTCAACGCGAAGAACAAACACTATTACAACAACAACAACTTATCATCTATGGATTGCTGGCAATTATCGTAATCATTCTCGTTACAAGCTATTTCATCTATAAAAACGCACAAGCCAGTAAACGCGCCAATCAATTACTGGCGTTAAAATCATTACG
>DPSB01000548.1 GCA_003537495.1 Cytophagales bacterium
GATGTTATTTCCTTACCAATGTGCTGGTCTGGCTTTTCAGTCCGCGCGAAGCGTATCACATCGGAGCCAGCGGCTTAGTGTATGGCCTGGCTGCGTTTCTTATTTTTTATGGATTTATCCGGCAGGAGTTTATGTCCATGCTCATCAGCATTATCATTCTATTAATATATGGTGGTTTGTTTTACGGAATTTTTCCGGGCGATCCATTCATCTCGTGGGAGTCGCACCTGGCCGGAGCGTTGGTAGGTACGTACACAGCATTTAACTTAGCGCAAAAGAGAAAGCATGGATAGTGGAGCCAAGAAGATTCTGGACAAACTCAAATCACGCAAGTACGATCCGGTATATGTGTTGCAAGGTGAGGAGACTTACTATATTGATTTGATTTCCAATTATATAGAGAGCGGTGTTTTAACCGATGCTGAAAAGAGTTTCAATCAGGTTATTGTGTATGGTAAAGACGTTACGGTTAATGCTATTCTTACCCATGCCAGGCGGTTTCCCATGATGGCCGAGCGGCAGGTAGTAATTGTAAAAGAAGCGCAGGATATTCTGGATTTGCAAAAGGAGGGCGGAGCCAAAATGTTGCTGGATTATCTGCAACGGCCGGTACCATCTACTTTATTGGTTTTGTGCCATAAGCATAAAACCTTTGACAAGCGCAAAGAGCTTGGTAAAAAGATTGAACAACTTACTGAAGCTGCCACCTTTAAGAAACCGAAGGACAATGAGTTAGGTACTTTCATTCAAGAGCATGCTGCCAGTAAGCAATTCAAAATGGATGATCGCGCCATTCAGGTATTAGCCGAATTTGTGGGCAACGATTTAAACCGACTGGCTAATGAGATTGACAAGGTTTTAATAAACACGCAAGCCGGGCAAACCATTACAGCCGATCTGGTAATGGCGCATGTGGGTATCAGTAAAGAGTATAACATCTTCGAATTGCAGAAGGCATTGATTCGTAAAGACCAACTTCAGGCAAATAAGATTGTAAACTACTTCGAGGCGAATACGAAGAAGAATCCGGTTATCCCGATGGTTGCTTTTCTGTATTCGTTTTTCAGCAAGGTTTTGATCGCTTCGTCATCGCCCGACAAGAGTGATAATGGTATAGCCACGTTTCTAAAGATCAATCGATATTTTGCCGGTGATTACAGTGTTACTTTAAGGAATTATTCAGGCAAACAGATTATGAACACCATTTCGCTGTTAAAGCAAACCGATCTTAAACTAAAAGGTGTTGACTCAGGCGATGCCAGCGAGGGTCAGTTGTTGCGCGAGTTGGTTTTGCGCATGATGATGTAGACGTATTGGTTAGAAACTTCTTAGAGATTTCACCGTTTATATTACTGGAATAATTCTTGATGCATCCATCATTTCAAAATCGAATGATGCATGTTTCAATTAGAATTAGTAGTTTTGAGTCCATGCATTCATGTCTTAATTTTTTGCATGAACTTATTTTTTAAACTGAAGTCTGCAATATTTTTAGCTGCAGACTGTTTTACGAAAAAATCTTCCATGAGGAAACTCCTGATATTTACCGGAGCCTGGTTTCTTGCATCGTTCGTTTTCGCTCAAAATAATTTATCGCAGCAGCAAGCCGAACGACTTTTTAACTCAGGTGTTGATTTGGTTAACCACAACCAATATGGTGCTGCGCGCGAAGTGTTTGGCGAATACCTTACCGTGGCCGCTACTACCGATGCCAGGCGAGCCGATGCTGAATATTACAAAGCATTCTGTTCGCTCAATCTGTATCACTCCGATGCCGAGAAGCAGATTGAAAGCTTTATCCTAAAAAATCCTACGCATCCGCGTGCAGGTACGGCCAATTACGATCTGGCCAACTTTTATTATACCGAAAAGAATTACAAGAAGGCAGCATCATACTATACTAAAATTGAATTTGGAGCTTTGGCTCAAGATCAGCAACGCACTGCTCATTTCCGGTGGGGGTATAGTCATTTCAATCAGCGTTCACTTAAAGAAGCATTAGATCAATTTAATTATAACAAAGCACTGGGTGGGGAGTATGGTCCGGCTTCAAGTTATTATGCCGGATTTATTGAATACAGTCAAGGTGATTATACTAATGCCTTGATTGATTTAAAAAGAGCCGGACAAAACGAGGCTTACAGTAAAGTAGTGCCTTACCTGATTGCCAATGTGTATTACCGCCAAAAGAATTACGATGAGTTAATCACTTACGCAAAAGAAGTTTCAGCGCGCGAAGGCCTGAGCAACAAAGAAGAGATAGCGTTGCTTTCTGCGGAAGCCTATTTTAAAAAGACAGACTATAAGAATGCGTATGCCGGCTATCAGCAATACCTGCAAGGGCGCGAAGCAAAGGCTGACAAAGGAGTTTTGTTAAGGGCAGGTTTCTCGGCTTACTCGTTAGGCGAAAATGAAACAGCTATAAAATATTTAAAAACTTCGTTTGCTGATTCTGATTCAATTGGATTTTATTCGGCTTACTACCTTGGCTCGCTTTACCTGAAGCAGAACCAGAAACCCATGGCGCAAACTGCATTTGATATTGCGCGCAAATTCAAATCCGATCCGCGCCTGGTAGAAGAAAGTACCTATCAGTTTGCCAAGGTATCGTACGATATGGGGCAACCCGATAAAGCAATTGCCGAGTTCGAAAAGATGCTGAAAACCTATCCGAACAGTGCGCATGCCGAAGAGATTAAAGAGTTGTTAGGCCAGGCTTATGTAAACGCTTCTAACTACAACAAGGCTATCGAGTACATCGAAGCTATGAAAACCCGAAGCCCGGCAGTTGATCGTGCGTTTCAGAAAGCTACTTTGCTAAAAGGCATGGAGTATTTTAACAAAGAAGATTACTTAAATGCTGTTCAGACTTTTGAGAAGTCATTACGTTTTCCGGTTGAGCCCGACTATGTTGCCGAAGCAAGTTTCTGGAGTGGCGAAGCCTATTCCATTGGTAAACGGTATGAGCAAGCTGCTGAGCAATATCAGCGTATTGTGGCATTGCCGGGTTACAGCAACAACGAGTTATTGGTGAAGACCCGCTATGGTTTGGGTTATACCTATTTCAATTTGAAACAATACGATCGGGCACTATTCAACTTTAAAGAGTTTGTAAACAAAGCACCGCGCAACCAACCTAACCTGGCCGATGGTACGCTTCGGTTGGCCGATTGTTATTATGTATCCAAAGCTTACGCTGACGCGTTGGTGAATTATCGCAAAGCGGCACAACTACGCTCTGCCGATGAAGACTACGCACATTTGCAGGCTGGTGTGGTGTTGGCCACCATGAGTAAATATGATGAGGCTGCTACTGAGCTTGATCTGGTAATCCGAAACTTCGGTCAATCCAGTTTTCTGGATGAAGCCATGTATGAACGCGCCCAGATTGAATTTGAGCAAGGCAATTACGCTAATGCGGTAGCAGGTTACACTTCCTTAATTCAAACCAAACCAACTTCGCAGTATGTACCTTATGCATACACCCGCAGGGCAGCATCAAACTTTAATCTTAAAGAATACAGCAAAACCGCTAACGACTACATAGCCGTGCTGGAAAACTTTCCAAGCCACCCGGCCAGCAAAGATGTATTGATCCCTTTGCAGGAGGCATTGAATCTCAGCAGCAGATCGGGTGAATTTGATAAGTATCTGGCAGGTTATAAAACCGCACACCCGGATGCAAAAGGTATTGAGTCGGTGGAGTATGAAGCGGCCAAAAATTTTTACTTCAATCAGAATTACCAAAAGGCAATTACTTCATTGGGTAACTACTTGATTTCGTATCCGCAAAGCGCCAATGCTTCTGAAGCCAAATATTACCAGGCCGAATCGCACTATCGACTTAAAGAGTGGAGCAAAGCGTTGGCTATTTATCAGGATGTGGCACAGGATAAAAATTTCCTCTTCGCAGGTAAAGTAGTAGGTCGTTTGGCGGAATTAGAGTTTAAGCAAGCCAACTACACCAAAGCAGTTGTAAACTTTCAGCAATTGGTAAAAGTTGCTGCCAATAAAAAAGAACAATACACAGCATGGTCAGGTTTAATGGAATCGCATTACCTGCTGGCACAGTACGATTCCGCAGAGAAATATGCCCGCATTATTTTAGAGAAAGGAAACATTAATGCCGGTGCGCAAAACAAAGCGTCACTCTTTCTGGGTAAAGCCGCTATGGCGCGTGGCGATTATGAATTGGCACAAGATGAATTTCTAAGTACACTGAACTCGGCACAAGATGAATATGGTGCTGAGGCAAAATACTTGATAGGTGAAATTCAATACCTAACCAAACAGCACAAACAATGTTATGAAACGCTGGTAAGTCTTAATTCAGATTTTGCGGCATACCCGGAGTGGGTGGGAAGATCTTTCTTGTTACTGGCCGATAACTACCTCGCTATGGGCGATGCGTTTCAAGCGAAGGGTACGTTACGATCGTTGGAAGCATTTCCATTGGATAACATTAAAGGAATGGCCCGCGAGAAGTTGAAGAAGATTGAAGCAGACGAGTTGAAAAAGAAAGCGGAAGTAAAACCAGATTCATTAGACAATTGATTTTATGCGCAACGTACGTAGCATACAACTAATATTATTTTGTTTAGGTCTCGTAATAACGATTCCTGTAATGGCACAACCTCCAGAAAAGTGGGGTGAAGGTGAAATTGAAAAAGTAGAGATTCAAATCACCAAAGAGAAGCAGATTACGTTGCCACAGGCCAATCGCAACTTTGAAAAAATTCCGCCTCGCGCAGCTGAGCCAATCAAACCTGAGATTAAGTACGATTTCAAAAACTTGAGTTTTACAACTCCGGATTATAATCCTGCACTGCGACCACTGCGTTTGCAGAACGAGCCCATTTCAAAAATCTATGGCAACTATGTAAGTGCAGCGTTGGGTAACTATGCTTCAGCTTTTGTGGATGCATACGCCACCACCAAGCGCGATAAGGATAAATTTTATGGCGTTAAACTTTCGCATCTGGGTTTTGGTCGTGGGCCAGTGGATGAAAACAATTCCGCTGGTTCTAATTCTCAATTAAGAATCTTTGGAAAAGCCTTCGGTCGCCAGGCAACTTCAGGTGGGTATTTAGATTACGAACGCATAGGCACTTACTTTTATGGATATACACCAGGCACTGATATCAATCGGGCACTGATCAGGCAAACCTATAACATAATTGGGTTAGGAGCTGAAGTTGAAAATACGACTACCAGTAAATTCAATTACAAACTGAAAGGTGCTTTCAGTTACCTGGATGATCATTATCAGGCCAAAGAAAGTGAAGTAAATCTTGGGTTCTCCGGTGATTATGAAGTCTCTAAAGAAAGTAAGATAGTATTTGGTACCGAGTACTATTTAATCACACGCAAAGATGCAGCCATTGAAGCTAAACCCCGGCATTTGTTTAAAGTAAAAGGCGCGTACCAGTTTTACCTGATGGATGACCTTTTGTTTAGTGCCGGTGCAACAGTAGCGTATGAAAACGATACGCTTGGTAACGCTAAAGATGTCCACTTGTATCCCGACTTCCGCGCAAGCTATCCAATCAGTCCGTCCATTGAATTATACGCAGCCTTTACAGGCGATATGGATAAAGTTTCGTTACACAATCTGGCCCGCGAAAATGCATGGATCAACGCCAACGTGGGCACCTATCACACCAATCGCACGGCCGAGTTTACGGGCGGTGTAAGAGGTAAGTTGGGAAGCAAGATTTCGTATGGGGGTGGGTTATCAATTGCCAATCTGAAAAACTGGTATTTCTATCGCAACGATGAGACAGACCAGTCTAAGTTTATTGTAGAATACGATGAAGGCAACACGAAGCGCACCAACTTTTTTGGTGAGTTGAGTTTTGCACATGCCGAGAAAGCCCGGGTTTCGCTCAGAGGCGATTACTTCGGCTATAGTACAGGCGATGTTGCAGAAGCCTGGCACCGACCCAAATACAGATTGGGAGTAAACACGGCCTTTAATATTTATTCCAAGTTGTTATTTAATGTAGATGCATTGGCGCAGGGTGGAGCAAAGGCATTTGATGTAGACACCGATGTAACCACTACATTACCGGCTGCTTTCGATCTGAATGCTAAGTTAAGTTACTTGTTTTCGAAGCAGTTCTCCGTGTTTGTAAAAGGCAATAACCTGCTTTCAAACGAGTATCCGATCTACCTGAATTATCCGGTGCGGGGGTTGAACGTAATGGGCGGGCTTACCTGGGTATTTTGATAATAGCTTATTTTAATGAAATTGCGTTAATTTTGTGATAACACCCAGTCAAAAACCAAAACCAAATGGCAAAGCGTAAAGACAAAAACGAATCGGCTAACGATCAGAATAACGAGAACAACTCCGAAGATAACTTTGGCTTACCCGATATCGAGTATAAACCCTTGGAAACCGAAACTACAGGCGAGCCTGAATCCGAATCCGTTACGGAAGCTAAAGAAGAAACGGTTCGCGAAGCCTATACTTATAAACCACAGGAAGAATCTAAATCAAACGCCCCCATAATTATCGCGGTGGTAATTGGTTTGGTTTTGATTGTGGGTGCTTTCCTTATTTATCAATACGTGTACAAACCAAAGGCCGATAAAGAGAAACGTGAATTGGCTGAAAAGAAACGGCTTGATGAACAGAAGCGTAAAGATGAAGAGGCTGCCCGTATTGCGCGCGAAAATGAAGAAGCAGAACGTAAAAGATTAGAAGCAGAAGCCGCAGCAAACGCCAAACCTGCTGTAGGCACATTCGAGACTTTAACCAGCCGCACCGGTCGTTATTATGTAGTAATTGCCAGTGCGGTAGATGGCGATCTGGTAACAGACCATGCAAAAAAACTAAGTGCTAAAGGCACGAGTTCTAAAATCATTCCGCCATTTGGTAAATGGAAGTTTTATAGACTTACTGTGGGTGGCGATTTTGATTCGTATGCCGCGGCACAAGCCAGCGCAGATTCTTCCAAACCTGAGTTTGGTGAAGGTGCGTGAGTTATAAAGTATTAATCGGGGTAACCGGGTTCAGGCGTCAGACGGGCTTTAATGATTTTTCGAAAAGCCGTCAGACGCCTGAACACAGTAAGACAATTTTTTAATCGTAAAGGAGTTAATATTTTTTAAACTTATGATGCTAGCCCAAATTGTAACCGGATCGGAAGCAGCCACCACAACTGCCGAGCAATCCATTTCTATGTGGAGTTTGGTAATGGCCGGTGGGCCGTTAATGATTCCCCTCGCTATTTGTTCGGTAATTGCCATTTACATTTTTGTAGAACGATTGCTTACCGTTAACAAAGCCAATGTAAGTTCCGATGCATTTATGGGCCGCGTAAAAGAATTGGTATTGCGTGGTGATATAAACGGAGCCAAAGTACTATGCTCCCAACATGATACACCAACTGCGCGGATGATTGAAAAAGGTGTATCGCGTATTGGTAGTCCTTTAAAAACCATCGAAGCCTCTATCGAGAACGTAGGTAAAATTGAAGTGTTCCGGTTAGAGAAAAACCTTTCGGTGTTGGCTACCATTGCTGGTGCGGCACCTATGATCGGATTTCTTGGAACTGTAATTGGTATGGTCAATGCCTTTATTGCAATTGCGCAAGAAGAAGGTTCGGTTAGCCCTAAACTCTTAGCCGATGGTATTTACACGGCCATGGTTACTACCGTTGCCGGATTGGTGGTGGGTATTATTGCTTACCTCGGCTACAACTTTCTGGTAACCCGTGTATCCAAAGTAATTCATAAGATGGAATATTCCTCTATTGAGTTTATTGACTTGTTGCAGGAACCCCGCTAAGTATGAATCTGCAAACGCGAAATAAAGTAGATCCGGCCTTCAACATGTCATCTATGACTGACCTGATCTTTTTACTGCTGATCTTCTTCATGCTTACCTCATCTTTTGTAACGCCTTCAGGTTTGCCGGTTAACCTGCCCAGCAGTATCCAAAGCACCATAGAGGTGCAGAAAGTTTCAGTTACGGTAACCAAAGACTTACAAATTTTCGTTAATGAAAAGAAAGTAACCAAATCAACACTGGAGGGTGAACTGAAAAGCAAACTTGGCGGCCCGAAAGGAGTTGTTGTTTTACATATTGATGAAAGCGTGCCCACACGCGAAATGGTATTTGTGGCGGGTGTAGCTACTAAACTGGAAGCAAAGGTTTCAATTGCAACTAAACCGGGTAATTAACCTACTTGTTATGACAACCCAACAGGAACAAAAGAACAAACGCATTGCCATGATGATCTCCATCGGGTTTCATGCTGTTTTATTGATTGCTTTTTTGTTGCTGATGGCGTGGCGTGCACCTAATCCACCACATCCCGAATACGGTATTGAATTAAACTTTGGATTAGATCAGCAAGGTGGTGGTGAAATACAGCCAGAGAAAGCTCCCGGCACGGAAACAAACACACCCGATCCGCAACCAGAAGAAGCTCAGGAAACTCCGCAAGAACAAAGCCCTGCTGAAGTGCAACCCGAAAAAGCAGAAGAGCCAATTGTATCTAAGTTGGAAAGCCCGGTGGTTGTAAAAAAAGAAGAAAAGAAAGAACCAGCTAAAGAGCCAGTTAAGGAACAGAAAACCGAAACCAAAACCAAGGTTGAACCTAAAGAGGAAGTGAAAAAGGTTGAACCCAAAGAGGCTGTTAAAACAGAATACAAACCCACTGAAACCAAACCTGCCGATAAGAAAGGTGATGGCGGCACCAGCCATGGTGACGACCCTGGCAAGGTAGGCGACAAAGGAAATCCGGAAGGCAAGTTAGACGCTAACGCACTTTATGGTAAACAGGGTGGCGGTGCGAATGGTGATGGCTTTGGGCTATCAATGGCAGGCTGGGCATGGGCCGACAATCCTAAAATCCCCGAGCTTCCCGATAATCAGGATGGTCGTATTGAATTTGAAATAGAGTGCGATGAAGACGGTGAGATAGTGGGTATTACTACTTTACATCGTGGCCTAAGTGCTCGTGCAGAGCAACTGCTGAAAGACGAAATTCGCAGAAATTCACTCATGAAAACCTCTGCCGGACAAGCCCCGGCTCGTTCTA
>DPSB01000046.1:0-219 GCA_003537495.1 Cytophagales bacterium
GGTTTATGAAATCCCACAGGAATACTTTTACGTTTTTGGTGGCTGCGTATTGACAGAGTTGAGCTGCATAGTCTGTACTCCAGCCGGCATCAAGCGTAATGTATTCGATCTTATGCTCAGCGGCAAAGTCCACATAATATTTATACAGATTAAAACTCAGATTGGATAGTCCTGATGGAATTGTTGTTGTTTCCAGGATGGCATCGTGCCACCATTCCC
>DPSB01000046.1:494-3106 GCA_003537495.1 Cytophagales bacterium
TGGCATCGTGCCACCATTCCCAAACTGATTTACCCGGTACAATAAAGGATTCATCTGCGACTACCGATGGTTTGGCCAGTTTATAAATCAATTGGTTGGTGAGTAAATCTTTATCATCCGAAGAAACAATGATTACTCTCCAGGGAAACTCACGGGTACCCTGCGTTTTGGCGATATAGTCTTCGCGCGTTAATACGCGATGATAGGCATAAATATTCTCAGGTTCAGAAACGGTTTTAGGGTAGGCAGCCCATTTACCTTTCATGCCTTGCGTGGTGCGCTGTACGTACATGCCTGGGTAATCGAACAAATCAGATTCTGCTATCACCACACGCAAGCCGTCATCCACATAAGAGAACATGGTTGGCGTTACTGCAAATCGGTTAACGGCAATCAAGTTGATGGAGTTGTACCGATAGTAAGCCCGCTCCCAGGATTGCAGAGAAGCATCGGCTTCCGGAAAAAATACTCCGGGCGCTCCGGCCAGGTTAAAATTTGCAGTTTCGGAATCCACGATTATTTCGCCTGTGTGCGTGGTCACAAAACGATAGGCAACGCCTTCGTTGTAGGCTCTAAGTATAAGCGAGTAGTTACCTTCAAAATTAATTCTATGTTCGTTATACACTTCATCGAGTATCTTATTTTTCCCATACAAATGGGTGATGGTACCGTTAACCGAACTGGTTTCGGTATTGATCACAACTGGGTTTGCACCCAAGATGATTCCCCCATTTATAGTTAAGGCGATTGGCGAAGGTGTTATGAGTACCGTAGCACCGTGTGTGACGGTGTATTTTATATCAGCACCAGTAGTCACCGTCAATGTAAGGTTTCCGTTTGGAGAAGTTACTGCATAAACCTGAGCTCTGGCTGAGGTGAAACTTACTGTTAGAAGTATTGCTGCTATTAATTTTTTCATATTACCGGCTTTTTCATTCAACACTAAACTGATACGCAATGTATTCTTTATACTCCTGTTCTGGATTTAATACCACCGTAGGGAAATGGGGATGATTGGGACTGTCTGGATAATACTGACACTCCAGGCATACACCATCAAAAGGTTCATAATTATTTCCCTGCAGTCCTGCTGTTTCACTCTTCAAATAATCTCCGGTATAGAGTTGTACCCCTGGGTAAGTGGTGAAGATATTCAACTTACGACCTGAGGCGTTATGATAAAGTGCGCAAGCAAGCGAGGTTGGTTTATGCGATGGATCAAAAATATAGTAAGTATTAAGACCGTGCTCCCTTTCATGCTGTATTGTAAATTTTTCTTTCAGGCGTTGGGATTGAAATGACAACTGATGTGCCGGAAGCACATTTCCGGTGGGGATATAATCTTCCGTAGTTTCCACCACTTGCCTTGATGCGATATACAACTGGTGCTCATCAATTTTTTCATCACCTGCCGATAGGTTGAAGTAAGCATGGTTGGTAAAATTACATACGGTTCGCATGTCGGTTATGGCAGAATACTGAACAAGCAGTTCGTTGGTTATGCTCCAGGAGTAGGTTACCCGAAAAACGAGGTTCCCCGGAAATCCTCCTTCACCGTGCGGGCTGGTGTAGGTCAGTCTTAGCTGGTGGTTGTGGATAGCCGCATCAAACACTTTGTTGTGAAACCCTTCCTTGCCACCATGATTATTGTTTACACCATCGTTTTTATCAAGACAATACATTTGATTGTCTAGCACAAATGAAGCTCCTCCAATCCTGTTAGCTATTCTACCAATGGTAGAGCCGATGTAGCACGAGTCTTTCACATATCCTTCAAGAGAAGGAAATCCAAGCACTACGTTTCCCTGTTTCCCTAATTTGTCAGGTACGTTTACAGATACGAGTGATGCACCATAGTTAGTAACTTCTACAAATGCCCCCGTTTCATTTTGCAGGCGAAACAGAAATACATCTTTGCCATGATGCTTGCCCCATACCTTTTTTTCTATATGTATCGCCTCCAAAGTCATCCCCTACTTGTTTTTATTGCTTTCAGTTCACCGTTTACTTTTACCCATATTGTTTTTTCTTCTTCGGCAAATACCTGAACAGAAACTACTTTTCCATCCTGCCATTCAAAATCAACTGTAACATTTCCCCGTGCCCGCAATCCTTTTATTTTACCGAACGATTTCCAGGCATTGGGTAACGCTGGAAGTAACTCAATAAATTCCTGATGACTTTGTAGTAACATTTCAGCGATGCCTGCTGTTCCGCCAAAATTCCCATCGATCTGAAATGGTGGGCCTGCAGAGAAAAGATTGGCATAGCTACCGCCTCCACCTCCATAGTTTATGTGGGTCTCGGATGTCGGTTTGAGCAACTCACGAAATAATTTATAAGCCCGATTCCCATCTTTAAGCCGTGCCCAGAAAAGAATCTTATAAGCCTTTGACCAGCCCGGGCTATCATCGCCCCGAATGTTGAGCGACTTGCGGCAGGCTTCTGCCAACTCGGGATTTTTTTCAGGAGTAATTAATGCGGCAGGGAACAAGCCATATAAATGTGATAGGTGCCTGTGTTGCGGATCAGTTTCTGGATATTCTTCCAGCCATTCCATTAGACGCCCATCGGATGCCACACGGCCTATGGGCGGTAGTTGATTTAGTTTT
>DPSB01000046.1:3375-12349 GCA_003537495.1 Cytophagales bacterium
GCGGTAGTTGATTTAGTTTTTCCTTTAATGTGTTACGCAACTCTTCATCCCGATTGAGAATCGTAGCAGCTTCAATCACGTTGGTAAAAAGCTCATAGGCGATTTGCGTATCTATGGTTGGCCCCATGCAAATGCTGGTATGTTTTCCATTAGGCAATATGAACGAATTTTCAGGTGAAACAGAGGGTGCCGTTACAAGCCATTGACGTT
Organism: Cytophagales bacterium; assembly: GCA_003537495.1. Lineage (GTDB taxonomy): Bacteria > Bacteroidota > Bacteroidia > Cytophagales > Cyclobacteriaceae > ELB16-189. Next base: position 3,586 of record DPSB01000046.1, read on the forward strand.
TGGGTTCAGCAATCAGATTGCTGTTGTAAAATTCTGCCGAGCCCTTTAGGATCGGATATATATATTCCAGATACGCAAGATCCTGAGTAAAGGCATAGTGTTCCCACAGGTTATTACACAACCAACCCGACCCAGCGTTGGTTACTCCCCATGAAGCATCTTCGCCTGGCGCTGTAAAACCCCACACGTTGGTAATCACATGCGCTACCCATCCCGGAGCATTGTAGTAGGCACGCGCAGTTTTTTCACCTGACTTAACCATTTTATGAACCATATCTGCCAATGGCAAGTTTAACTCTGACAGGTTGCTTACTTCAAGTGGCCAATGGTTCATTTGCACATTTACATCCAGATGATAATCACCATTCCAGGGTGTTTGAATCTGATTAGCCCAAAGCCCTTGCAGGTTTGGTGGCAATAATCCGGGGCGCGTACTGCTGATGGAGAGATAGCGACCAAACTGGTAAAACAAAGCGGCCATACCCGGATCTGTATCCGGGCTATTATAAAATGCTGTTAACCGTTTATCTGTTGGAATATCGCGCTTATTGTTGTTGCCTATTTGAATGGCCACCCGATCAAAATATTTCTTATAGCTGGCAAGATGATTTTGAAGTAATGTTTTGTACGGAGTGTGCAATGCCGAATTCAAAAGATTCTGGATGGTGCTCTGATAATCTGCATCTTTAAAATCAGTGCCTGCTGAAATGATTAAAATCACTTCATCGGCAGCGTTTACTTCCAATTGATTGCCAATAGTTTTTACGTTACCGCCTTTTGTTTGCACACCCACCTGTACCTGGTATCTCATACCATTCCCATCTGTTCCGTTGTTAAGTTGGCCTGTCATGGTAACTACCCCCTGCTGCGAAGAAGTTTCAAATCGTTCCGGGCGGGTAAGGGAAATACGAAATGAGATGTGTTTCTTTTTACTTGCTGTGAGGCGGATTACATTCACGTCATTGTAAAATGATGAAAAATATTCCCGGTTGTACGTCACATCGTCTTTTACAAAAGAAGAAGTAGCTTTTGCATTGGTTATCGAAAGTGCACGTGTATATTTTTTTGTTTCCGATGATTTTGGATAATTAAAATCAAGCTGCAGTTCTCCCAACACCTGGTAACACCCAAACGGCACATTTGCTCCATTCCCTCTGCCCGACCCTTCGCCCGTGCAGACAAAATTCTGGTTGATCAATGTCTCTGCTGCCTCGTTTTTTCCTTGTAACAATAATGAACGGATTTGGGGCAAGTAAGAAGCCGCCTGGTAATTGTTGGCATCTTGTGGCCCACCCGACCAAAGTGTAATTTCATTCAAGGTTATGATTTCCTTGTCAACACCTCCATGGGGCATCATCCCCAATCTACCATTTCCCAGTGGTAAGGCTTCTTCCCATTGGGTGGCCGGTTGTGTGTACCACAAAGTCAGGTCTTCGGTTTGCGCCTGCGCCCTGCTACTGGAAAGACAGAACAAAATAAAAACTATGAGTTTGCAGGCGTTTGACATTTATTGCGGATAGATATGAATTACTGCGCCTCCACCTTGTGCGAGTGTAATGTTCAATTTGGTTGATGGATTAACGGACAAAATTTCATACTCATATTGCTCCGCATTGGTGTTGGCCTTTTTTCCATCGCGGTAAACTGCTGCTTTCCATTTTCCTTTGGGTAGAAAATTAAAATCAACTGTGATTGCTCTGCCCGTCCAGTTTGTCATGGCGCCTACAAACCAATCTTTATTTTTTCGTTTGGCGACAACTGCCAGTTCGTTTGCTTTTGCCTGCAATACTTTTGTTTCATCAAAGGATGTAGGTACGACACCAAGAAAGTTCATGATCTCCGGGTACTTACGATATTCCGCTGGTGAATCGCACAACATTGCGAAGGGTTGATCGAACAATACATACATGGCCAGTTCGTGACAACGGGTGCCTTGCGTGGAAGGTAATCCTGGATCGACCGGTTTGAAAGCTTCGCGGGTTCTGTTGCGCATAGAGCCCGGTGTGTAATCTAGTGGGCCAGCTAACATCCGGCTGAATATAGTAATCATATTCTGATCAGGGTTAGCAGTAAGATCCCACTTACTACATTCTGCACCACGCACGGCTTCATAGTTTACAATGTTAGGATAAGCACGCTCCAGACCGGTGGGTTTGCTACACCCATGAAAGTTTACCATCAGTTTATATTTTGCGGCAGTTGCAGCAATCTTTTCAAACCAGGTTATAGCTTCCTGATCATCACGATCAAAAAAATCTACCTTCAAGCCAACCACACCCCACTCATTAAACATAGCCATGTACCGATCAAGATCATTCATTAATGTAGTGGCTACACACCAGAGAAAAATATCCACATTCTTTTCTTTTCCATATCGGATCAATTCATGAACATCATTCTTGGTTTGAATCTTTGACAAATCGAAAATATGGGACCAGCCTGCATCTAACATCAGATACTCAAGCTTATTGGCAGATGCAAAATCAATATAGTGTTTATAAAGTGCTGTGTTCCGATTATTCATTCCAGAGGGGATGTTTGCATCTTCCACAATGGCATCGTGCCACCATTCCCAGGTTGCTTTTCCCGGACGTACCCATGAAGCATCGTTAATTGCCAATGGTTTTGCCAACTTGTAAATGATTTCGTTTGTTAACAATATTTTATCGTCATCAGCAGGAATGATAACACGCCACGGGAAGGAACGAGTACCCTTTACTTTACCGATAAAACTTTCAGTTTCTTTTACGACCGATACAAAATTTCCCCAGCTTCCTAACTCTGTTCGTTTTGGATAAGGTGCCCATGTTCCTTTAAATCCGGATTCGGATTTTTGAAGGTACATGCCAGGGTAATCCAGCACGTCTGATTCTGCCAGTGCCACCGAAAGTGTGGTGTTTGTAAACAATACTGGCGTGATTGCTTTTTCTCCGGTTAAAATTTTGTTCGCATCGGCATACATTTTGGATTCTACTTCCCACGATGTGAACACTTTGCTTTCCGCGAAAGCGACACCAAAACTACCGGCCAGGTTAAACTCAGCTTCTTCATTTATTATGGTAAGTGAGTCGGGTAAAGTCGTTTCCAATCGATAGGCTGCACCTTCATTATAGGCACGCACTACGAGTGAATAGTTGCCCACAAATTGAATGACCAATTCATTATACACATCGGTAAGCGACTGGGTGTGGCCATACGGTAAGTCGATGGTTCCTTTATGATTTGATACGTGTGATGCCTTAACTTGAGGGGACTCCCCTAATTTGCCATCAGCCAACTGCAAGCCAATTCGCGATGGTGTAATCAGTGGGTTGCCTTTATAGTTTACCTGATACGTAAGTTGATCCGCTACCGAAATGTTTACGTTAATCTTTTTGTCGGGCGAAGTAACTTCTAATTTATTCACCTGCCCCTGTGCACTGGCAGCAAGACCTGCAAAACAAATTATGGTAATAAGACTTTTGAACATCGTCATGATTTACTCGGTCACCAACTTAAATACTACACTCTCATATTCGTTATACATGGTAAACCTTACTCCATGGGTCATCAAAAATTCTCCGGTGAAGGATTTACCTTCCAGGTGTGCAATGCGTGAATAATTCATTCCATAGTTATTCACTTCCTTTATGGTATAGTTTCTTTTCGGGTCCAACCCATGCATATATAAAATCTGGTTGTTACCATAAATTTCCTTTTGCTTCAGATAGGAAAACACCAATGCTTCGCGTTGATTGGATAGTGTGTACATCAATGCTACCCGATTGTTTTCGTAGGGTGATAGGAGTCGGTATAAATCCCCATCTTGTATAATGTGTTTGAATGTGCTGTATTCTTTAATAGCATTTCTTGAAAAAGCTTTTTCATCGGCCGTCATGTCTTTAGGTTGAAGATCCATTCCCAGCTTGGCTGCCATGGCAACATCGAAACGAAACTTTAAAGGTGTTATGCGTTGGGTAATATGATTCGGCACAACCGATACGTGGCTTGCCAACCCGATGGGTGGAAAGAAATGGGTTGTACCCCATTGAATAAAAATACGATCCAGTGCATCGGTATTATCGCTGATCCAGTATTCATCGAAGAAAGGCATAGTACCATAATCAATTCTTCCGCCACCGCCCGAGCACAACATGATGTACACATTAGGATACTTGGAGCGTACTTTTTTCAATACATTAAAAAGTCCCTCCACGTACTTTATCCAGAGATGTGTTTGCTGATTGGCCGGTAAATAAGACGAGCCTGCGTTGGTGATATAGCGGTTGCAATCCCATTTCAGGTAGGCGATATCCGGATTCTGCGTTAGCAGGTTATCCACCACACCATACACATGATCTTGCACTTTGGGATTGGATAAATCCAGAATTAATTGATTCCGGCTAAGGTCAAGCTCGCGATTAGGTGCGGTGATAATCCAATCCGGATGTTTTTCATACAGTTCACTTTTTGGATTTACCATCTCGGGTTCAATCCAGATTCCGAACTTAATATTTTTCTTTTGCGATTCTGTTACCAATTCGCCTACCCCATTTGGCAATTTCATTTTGTTTACTTCCCAATCGCCCAGCCCGGCCCGATCGTGATCGCGCGGATATTTGTTGGCAAACCAACCATCATCAAGCAGAAATAAATCGAAACCCATATCAGCAGCATCAGCGATAATCTGCTTAAGTACCGCTTCATTAAAATCGAAATAGGTAGCCTCCCAGTTGTTGAGCAGTGTATAGCGAGGGCGTTCGCTTTTATGCATGCCATTATGATTGCGCGCCCATTTATGAAAACGTCTGGTTACTTCACCTTTGCCTTGCGTGCTGAGCGTATAGAGTAAAGCGGGAGTTTTAAAAACTTCCTTTGCTTTAAGCGTATATTGTGAAGCGAACGGATTGATACCGGCCAGTACTTTCAGATTATTTTGTGCATCTGTTTCAAATGAAAGTTTCCAACTTCCTGGCCACGCCAATGTGCCGCCTATTACGGTACCTTGCGCTTCTTGTGCAGGACCATCGAGTGCTAACAAAAAAGCAGCATGGCCAAACTGATTGGCACGCACACCTAATTTGGATTCCAGTATTTTACTACCATCTTTTAATTGAACTTCAGCCATGTTCATCTCTTTTGCCCAGTTACCTGAAAAGGAAGTGAGCCAGTATTCGGGTTGTTGAAACGTGAGATGGGATGAAAAGAAATTATGCAGGGTGATGTCTTTCTTCTCTTGATGGGCAATTTCGGTCCATTGCTCAATAATATTTTCGTGGTTGTATGTTTTATAATTCAATGTCACTGTGAGCGGATAGAATTTATCCTTTAGCACAATTTGAGTGAGCGTAATACCTTCCTGTAACTGGCGTTGGTCATGGTTTGCATAAATTAATTCTGTTGTAAGATTACCATCGGCATGCACCACCCGTAAAGCAGGTTCATACACATAATCTTTCCCATACGCAGGATGTGCAGCAAAGCCTGATGTGGCGATAGCATCGTAAGTCGAAGACTCAACCTTACCTCCAAAATAACACTGCCTCAATTCACCGCTCTTGTCTACTTTAAAAACAAGTGAGGTGGCATCGGTATGAATACCGATGGTTTGTGCTTGTACAGACACGAGGGCTATAGCTACCAGAACAAAAAGAACAAACACGTTTCTTACACTTACCATTATATACTTACAGTTTTATAAAACAGATGTTGGTTAAAAATACTACCGGGCGAGATATCCCGCCCGGTAAGTTTATTATGTTAATCACTTATGATTTTTCGAATCCGGTGATTGTCTTTATCTGCTACAAAGACGGTGCCGTCTGCTGCAACAGTTATGCCGGTTAGATAATTAAACTGTGCCGCTGTTGCTGCGCCATCTGTGCTTCCACCGGTTGATCCGGCAAAGTTAGTAACTGCTCCGGCAGGTGTAATCTTGCGCACCTTCTGGTTAAATGTGTCGGCCACGAATATATTTCCGGCTGCATCAACTGCTACCCCATACGGATAATAGAATTGGGCTGCTTCTCCGGTTCCGTTGGCATCGCCTTGCGAACCACCGGCCAATGTGGTTACCACACCAGCGCTTGTAATTTTACGTATGCGGTGATTGCCCGCATCGGCTACATATACATTTCCATTTGCATCAACTGTTACGTTATAAGGTTGTGAAAATTGCGCTGCTGTTCCTGTTCCTTCGGCATATCCGGAAGTGCTTCCGGCAAACGTTGTTACCACACCGTTTGGAGTTACTTTCCGAATCTTATGATTGTCTTTATCGGCTACATAAATGGTTCCATCACCTGCCACAGCTACACCTGTAAGGTAATAGAATTGTGCAGCAGCTCCGGTTCCGTCTGCTGAACCACCAGTACTACCAGCTACGGTTGTTACTACTCCGGCTGGCGTAATTTTTTTTACTTTATGATTATGTGTATCGGCCACATATACATTTCCTGCTGCATCCGCAGCGACACCGTAAGGATAATTGAATTGAGCTGCTACACCGGTTCCATCGGCATCGCCTTGCGTGCTACCTGCCAATGTGGTTACTACACCTGCCGGAGTAATCTTACGAATGCGATGGTTATTGGTATCTGCAATGTACACGTTTCCATCGGCATCCACTGCTGCCGTATAAGGTTGGGCAAACTGTGCTGCTGCACCTGTTCCTTCTGCAAAACCACTTGAACTACCTGCCAGTGTCGTTACGTTTACGGTAACCACAAAATTAAAAGTTGGGCTTTCTACTGTTACATCCCCAGTGGTTACCTTTAATACACCAGAACCTGCACTTGCTGGAATAACAACGGTAAGTTGTGTGGCGGTTGCATTGGTTACGGTACAAGGCTTATCATTAATTGTCACCACATTATTGGCTGCGGTTGTATTGAACCCGGTACCCGTAATGGTAACAATAGTGTTTTTAGGGCCAGTTGTTGGGTTAATTGCGCTTACTGTAAGTGGAATGGCTGCAGGTATAAAGGTAAATGTTGAACTCTGAGTTGTTTTCGTTCCTACTTTAACGGTAATGTTTCCGCTGCCTGCTTCCTCGGGAATAGTGATCGTGAGTTTTGTTAATGTGGCGGCTGTCACCGGGCATACTTTGCTGTTTAGTGTAACTTCATTTGCGGCAGCAGTTGTACTAAAACCAGTACCGGTAATTTCAACCACCGTACCCGCACCACCTGTACTAGGACTAATTGATGCAATTGTTAGTTCAGGTGGGGCATCCTCATCCTCTTTACAAGATGAGATGAATAGCAGTGACGCAACTGCGACTAATGCAGTTAACAATGACAAGGTTATCCGCGGTGTTGCGAACAATTTACCAGAATTACGAGCAGGTGTTTTCATGGTGTGGATTTTAATATGTTTTATTATTGATTGCTATAGCCTTCGTTTTGATGTTCGGGGCCGATATCTTCATTTTGAAGAATCTCCGTTTGAGGAATAGGATACCAGCGATGGAAAGGCCGAATTGTTCCACTTTCGTTTGCCCATAGATTCCTGACCGAAACCAGATCGACTAGTTTGTTATAGCGGTTCAGGTCCATTCTTCTCCAACCTTCAAAACAAAGTTCGCGCATGCGTTCATCCAGAATTTTAGTTCGGAATTCATCCTGACTCATGGCACCCCAGGTTTTATCAACTGGTAATGTGCCGCCCCATGCGCGAGCCCGTACTTTGTTTACTTCTGCCACTGCCAAACCGGTAGCTCCGGTTTCATTAAGCGTTTCTGCATAGCATAAGATAATGTCTGAGTATCTGAGGAAGTAAAAATTTTTACCCGAATACCAGAAGCTGTTTGTTCCATCCAGGCGGATGTCTTCATACTTTTTTATGTGCGGGTCCAATTCATCGCCACCCATCCAGCCTTCAACTATGGGAGTGCGACCTTTGTATTGAAAGTCGTATCGAATGCTCTCGTTTCTTCTTAAGTCGCCAGCCTCCCATAAGCCACCATCTTCTGCAGCGGAATAACAAAATTGCGTAGGCACCAATAAATCGTAACCACCATAGTAGGCATACTGTCCTTCGTTGCCATCTGCAATCTTAGGAAGGTTAGCTACTGCTCTTGATCCTGTTTGCCATTGAATCTGATTGTTATCGGGCCAGATATTATTGAATTGAAATGAAAAAATAGATTCTGCAGGATTTGGTTTTGATGGATCCCATAAATCTGCATAGTTGGTTGACAAGCTATGTTTACCGCTATTTATTACAGCCAGAAATTGCTCTTTGGCAAGTTCATAGTTGCGAAAGCCTGATTCTTCAGGTGCGTAGAGATAGACTTTTCCGAGCAATGCTTGTGCTGCGGTTTTGGTTGCACGTCTGGCATCGAGTTGTGTTTCGGGTAAAAACTCAACCGCTGTTTGCAAATCTGCAATGATCGCTCCGTACACAATGTTCAGTGGCTGGCGTGCTGTTCCAAATTCTCCAAGCCGGTCAAGATCAATTATTGGAATAGGTCCCCAGTACTGGGTTATCTCAAAATTGAGTGCAGCTCTAATAAAAGAAGCTTCCCCCAAAAGGCGATTTCTTCTTTCCGGATCTTGTTGATTTGATCTTAAGGAATATACCGATGTTGCGGCAGCACTTATTACGGGCCAGCGGCTATCCCATTGCTGAGTAAGCGCGGTGTTACTTGGCGCGAGGAATCCATTGTACCGATCCAATCCGGCTTGACCGGCTTCGGTACGAACCTGATATGCACCTTGTTGGGTTTCATCTGTACCCAGCGAAATCATAAATCCACCCCGATCTTTTTTGGTATTTCTCCAAC
>DPSB01000080.1 GCA_003537495.1 Cytophagales bacterium
CCAGCCTGAAACTGCTAAACACAGTCGAAGAAAAGGCCGATCTGCGTCGCAAGTTTGGGGTGCAACACTTAATTCGCATTCCCTTCACAAAAGAATTTTCACAAGTTACTTCTGTGGATTTTATTACTCAGATTCTGGTTGATCGCATTGGCACGCGCAAACTGGTTATCGGTTACGATCATCGTTTTGGTAAAAATCGCGAAGGAAGTTTTGAACAACTGAAACTCAATGGCCCTGCATTCGGGTTTGATGTGGAAGAGATTTCCAGACAGGATATCGATCATGTTGGTGTAAGTTCAACCCAAATCCGTAAGGCATTGGAAGGTGGTGATATCGAAACCGCCAATCATTTTTTAGGTGAACCTTATCCTCTATCTGGTCGAGTGATTAAAGGCGATAAACTAGGTCGCGTGTTGGGTTATCCTACTGCTAATATCGATCTTGATTCGCATGATAAGTTAGTACCAGCCGAAGGAATTTATGCCGTAACCGTAACGCACGAAAATTCTACTTATGGCGGCATGTTGTACATCGGCAATCGCCCAACCGTAGATGGCTCAAAGCGGTCTATCGAAGTAAACATCTTTAACTTCGATAAAGAAATCTATGGTGAAACCTTAAAGCTAAGTTTTCAGAAACTGCTTCGCTCCGATTCAAAGTTCAGCGATCTCGAATCATTGAAGAAACAACTTGAAAAGGATAAGGTTGCAGCCTTGCAAGCACTGAAAGCCATTTTATAACATTTGCATTTTGTGGTAACTAAGGTGAGATTTGTTTCAAATTGCACTTTATGATTAACAAAGTAGTTGCCGGACCCGATGAAGCCGTAGCGGATATTTTTGAAAATGCTACGCTTATGCTGGGTGGATTTGGGTTAAGCGGCATTCCTGAAAATTGTATCAGCGCGATTCTAAAAAAAGGCACCAAAGGCCTAACCTGTATTTCCAATAATGCGGGTGTAGATGATTTTGGAATTGGCTTGCTACTAAAAACCCGGCAGGTAAAAAAAATGATTTCATCGTATGTGGGTGAGAATGCTGAGTTTGAGCGACAACTGCTTTCAGGTGAATTAGAAGTTGAACTTATCCCGCAAGGAACATTAGCCGAACGTGTGCGTGCTGGCGGTGCCGGTATTCCAGCATTCTTTACACCAGCTGGCGTTGGAACGGAAGTAGCAACTGGTAAAGAAGTACGCGAGTTTGAAGGAAAAAAATATTTGCTAGAACACTGGCTTCGCGCGGATTTTGCAATTGTAAAAGCGTGGAAAGGCGATACAGCCGGTAACCTGATTTACAAAGGAACTGCGCGCAACTTTAACCCGATGATGGCCACTGCTGGAAAAGTTACCATTGCCGAAGTAGAAGAACTTGTTCCGTTGGGTACATTAGATCCAAATCAGATTCATACTCCTGGAATTTATGTACAAAGAATATTTCAAGGGAAGAATTATGAGAAAAGAATTGAACAACGGACAGTAAGTAAATAGCCATTAGTCTTGAGTCCTTAGTCACTTACGACTAAAGACTAAATACTCAGGACTCAGAACTAAATATTAAATCTTCAAAACTATGCTCGATAAGATTGGAATCGCAAAACGAATTGCCAGAGAAGTGAAAGACGGGATGTACATTAATTTGGGCATTGGCATTCCCACCTTAGTGGCCAACTATATTCCATCCAATCTAAATGTAGTTTTACAATCTGAAAATGGATTGTTAGGCATTGGGCCCTTCCCAAAAGAAAGTGAAATCGATCCTGATCTGATAAATGCCGGCAAGCAAACCATTACTATGATGCCCGGCTCGGCCCTGTTCAACTCAGCCGAAAGTTTTGCTATGATACGTGGTGGGCATGTGGACCTTACTATTCTGGGTGCAATGGAGGTTTCAGAGCATGGCGACATTGCCAACTGGAAAGTACCCGGCAAAATGGTAAAGGGTATGGGCGGTGCCATGGACTTAGTAGCTTCGGCCAAACATATTATTGTTGCCATGCAGCATTGCAGTAAAGAGGGCGCCTCTAAACTCTTGAAAAAATGTACACTACCCATTACCGGTATAAAATGCGTAAAGCGTATTGTTAGCGACATGGCGGTGCTGGATGTATTGCCACAAGGCGGATTTAAATTGCTGGAGCGGGCACCCGGTGTTTCCGTAGAACAAATCAAAAACGCTACCGAAGGAAACTTAGAGATTGAAGGTAATATTCCTGAAATGCAGTTATAAGCTGATGTTATGCATCACTGGTGATATCAGGCGACATGAAGACTATTACCTTTAAGTAACCAGCCGTCCTAAACGCCTCAACTTGTTTAAGTTTTGGCATAACATCCGTTTATAAAAATATCGTTTCTTTGCAGGCTCAAAATTTAATTCCATGAAGAAATCAGCCATAGAGTTTTCCATACTGTTAGACGATAATAATGTGCCCGAACGCATTACGTGGGATGCTACCGATAAACCCGTAGATACTCCTGCTCAAACCAAATCCATTTCCGTTTCGCTTTGGGACGATAAGCAGAAAAACACCATGCGTATTGATCTGTGGACCAAAGACATGCCGGTGGATGAAATGAAAAGGTTCTATATCGAAAACATTGGGGGCATCGCGCAAAGCGTACTTACCGCCACAGGCGATGAGCAAATGGCTAACGAAATTAATGCCCTGTGCGACCGGCTGGTAGAACTGGTGCGCAATCAGAAATAAGGACATTTTACCAAAAAAATCAAACCGCAAAAAACAGCCTTTCAATCGTTTGTAATTAGTCTTTTTCTTGTAGATTTAAGGATTAAACCCTTAATTCTTATGAATAAATTCTACAGAAAGGCGTTGCTTCCCGTGCTAATCTTGTTCTGCGGGTCAGTAACACTTATGGCGCAAACCACCTCCATTACCGGAACGGTAAAAGACGGTGGCAATGGAGATGCTCTGGCCGGAGTGAACATTGTGGTGAAAGGCCGGGTGATAGGAACAATCTCTAACACCGATGGCCAATACAATCTAAAAGTAAATCAGGCCCCACCCTTCACCCTTGTATTTTCTTTTATTGGCTTTGCCACACAGGAAATAGAAGTGACTGAAGCTACGGCATCTATTGATGTGAGCCTGTCTGAACAAACTTTATTGGGTCAGGAAGTGGTTGTGTCGGCCTCGCGAGTGGAGGAAAGTATTTTACAATCGCCTGTAACCATTGAGAAGATGGACTTGCTTGCCATTAAACAATCTGCCACACCCGACTTCTACGATGCATTAGCAAATATAAAAGGTGTTCAAACCAACTCCGGAAGTCTTAACCTTACATCGGTAAACACGAGAGGGTTTGCTACCATTGCTAACGTACGCTTCGTTCAGCTTGTAGATGGCATGGATACGCAGGCTCCCCTTCTTAACTTTCCAACAGGTAATATTATTGGAATTGGTGAGTTAGACACAGAAAGTGTTGAACTTGTACCGGGTGCGGCATCGGCTTTATACGGCCCAAATGCATTCAACGGAATTTTAATCATGAAGAGTAAGAGCCCGTTTGACTACCAGGGATTAAGCGCCCAATTTAAAGGTGGCATAACTAATTCAGATGCGGGTGGATCAGATCCCTTTACACAATACAGCATTCGGTATGCCAAGGCTTTCAATAATAAGTTCGCCTTTAAAGTCAACTTCTCTATGTTACAGGCAACCGACTGGTTGAGTAACGACTATAAAACCTCGCGTACTAATCCTGAATCAACTACGGATCTAAGTGGCACGAAAGACTTTGACGGACTAAACCTTTACGGAGATGAAACTCAAATTCCGGTACCCGTTCCAAGTATTGGCATTATTACCCGTACAGGCTTCCGCGAAGAAGATATGTTAAATGCATTTAATGATGGCCGCGAAGCTAAAAGCATTAAAGCCGATGGAGCCCTGCACTATAGAATAAGCGATAAGATTGAAGCATTATATAACTACCGTTATGGCGGTGGAAGTTCAATTTATCAGGGAACAGAAAAATATGTACTACGTGATTTCAGTCAGCAGTTTCATAAGTTCGAAATTAAGAGTGATAACTTCTTCGTTCGCGCGTATCGCACGGCAACAGACGCTGGTAAGTCTTACAACTTGTCTGCTCTTGGTGGATATGCAAATGAAACTGTAAGCCCCACGATTACTAACTGGGTTCCTGATTATGTGGTAGCGATGCAGGGTTATATACCTAATGTGCCTGCTGGTGATCATGCCGCTGCACGAGCTTATGCAGATCGTAATCGTCCACTACCCGGCACACCACAATACAATGCCTTGATGCAGACGGTGCGCAATAATTTCTTTCAAAGAACACCAACCGGTTCATGGACTGATCCTAACGGTGGCGTTCATCCAGCATCTGGTGGAGGCGCATCATTCATGGATAACTCAAGACTCTACCATGCCGAATTCAACTACAACTTTGTGAATCAGATCGACTTCGCAGAAATTCAAGTAGGTGGTAACATCAGAAGATATGATCTGTTTTCGTCAGGTACAATCTTCAACGAAGGCCCGGATGATGGTGCTAACTTCGATCGGATAAAAATTGATGAGTTTGGTGTTTACACACAAATTTCAAAAACCTTTGCAGACGCTCTAAAACTTACCGGATCGGTTCGTTACGATAAAAACGAAAACTTTGACGGTCAGTTCACACCAAGATTATCTGCGGTATATACTTTCTCAAAGAATCACAATCTGAGAGCATCATTCCAAACTGGTTTCAGAAATCCTGATACACAGGCACAGTTTATCTACTTCCCTTCTTCAAGCGGAACATTGTTAGGAAGTACTGAAGCCAATGCAGGCCGGTATGGTGTACATAATGGTGGTGCCTGGACACAAGAATCTTATAACGCATTCCGTTCAGCGCAAAATGGAGGTGGTACACTTGACCCTTTAACTGGCGCTCCTGTTGGAGGAAATCCAAATCTTTTGGTAACAGCTGATATCCCCTATGTACAACCTGAAAAACTAAAATCATTTGAAGTTGGTTATAAAGGCGTATTCGGAAATAAATTTCTGGTTGACCTGAATGCATACTATACCACCTATCAGGATTTTATTGGTGGCCAGATTGTAGCCGTAAAAGCTCCAACCGAACATCAGGGAAATCCGGTAGCTCCCGGAAGTCTTTATAGTTTATACAATAACTCACTTGAAGATGTAACCTCAAGTGGTGTTGGTCTTGGGCTTACGTATAGCTTACCGAAGAACTTTTCATTGAATGCTAACTATAGCTATGCTACTTTCGAAGCTAACGAAACAGAAGATTTCAGAGCAGGATTTAACACACCTGAAAATAAAATCAGTGTCGGGTTAAGTAATCGTAAGGTTACTGAGAACCTCGGATTCAATATCAACTTCCGCTGGCAGCAAGGCTATTTGTGGCAATCGTCATACGGAGAATGGAACGTGCCTGAGTTTGGTGTGTTAGATGCACAAGTAAGCTATAAACTCTCGGCTCTTAAATCAATGTTAAAACTGGGTGCTACCAACTTAGGTGGTGGCGACTACAGAACAAACCTCGGTGCTCCATTTGTTGGCCAGATGTATTATGTATCCATAACATTTGATGAGTTCTTGAAATAATCGAAAAATCAATACGATATGAAAAATCTAAAATTTCCTTATATCCTGTCTGCTGCACTGTTAATCAGTACATCATGCGAGCAGGAATTAATTCAACTAACTCCTCCAGTTGTAACACCTCCTGTAACAACGGGTACATCAGGGACTGCCAGCTTCACTAAATTTGTTGCTGTGGGTAATTCGTTTGTTGCCGGTATGCAAGGACAAGCATTATTCAACGATGGTCAGGCTAATTCACTTGCAAAGATTCTTGCAACACAATTAGCAACATCAGGTGGAAGCACAACTTTTAATCAACCGGATATCAATTCAGTTAATGGTTATAATCCTATATCATCTATCCCAGGAGTACTTACTTTAGGTAGGTTAGTGCTTTTTGATCCAGACGGTAGTGGCCCAAGGACAGCAGCACCCTTCCCAGCAAAATTTCCTGGATCAAATGTAACCTGCCCTTCGGCAGTAACAACACCTGCATTGCCTGCTCCTTACAATACGGCTGACTTTCCAACTGCGTTTAGCGGAGACAAGGCCACGTTAAATAACTTTAGCGTTCCATTAATATACCTGGCTCAAACGTTAACACCTGCTACTGGTGGACCTGCAGCGCCAGCCAACCCTGCCTATAGCCCTTTCTATGCCCGGTTTGCTTCAAGTCCTAGTGCCGATGGTACTACTGGATCTAGAATTATAACCGATGCAAAAGCAGCAGCTGGAAGTTTTTATTTGATTTGGCTTGGCTTTGATGATGTGTTGCTATACGCAGCCACCGGAGCAGCCAATACTGGCCCTGGTACTCCTGCAGGCACCTATCCAATGACATCTAGCGCTGCATTTAGTGGCCAACTTAGTATTGCTTTGAATGATCCAACAATTGGTTTGTTGAGCGGTACTACTTTTAAAGGAGTAATTGGTAACATTCCCAAGTTTACAGACCTACCCTACTTTTATACTGTGGCTTGGAATGCAATAACTTTAGATGCCGCAACAGCTACTAATTTAACTGGAAGCTTAGCAGCAAACTATAATGCATTTTTAGATGGCATGGTTGCGAACTCAATTATTACAACCGATGAGAGAAATAAGCGCAGATTGACTTTTGTAGAAGGTAAAAATGGAGTTTTAATGACTGATGACGTAGGATTCTCAACTGGAGGCTTAACAGATTTGTCGCCATACATGACAGGCGATTATGCGGGTCTACTTCCCTATGCACTCGCAAGACAAGCCACTGCTACTGATCTAATCCCGTTAGCTGCCGGATCAGTATTAGGTACGTGTGTTGGAGGAAGTCCTTTGGCTGTTAATGGAGTTAGTTTTCCTGTTGGAGATCAGTATGTTTTAACTGGTGCTGAAACGACTGCCATACTTACAAGAACAGCAGAGTTTAATGCAGCTATTGCTGCAGCTGTTACGGCCAGTGGAGATCGTCTTGCGCTTGCTGATGTTAATAAAGGATATTCAGACTTTGTTACAGCAAGAGCTGCTATTTTTAATGGAGTAACAATTACACCTAGTTTTGCACCACCAACTGGTGCGTTTTCGGAAGACGGGTTACATCCTAATTCAAGAGGAAATGCATTTACCGCAAATATTTTTATTGATGCGATCAATACTAAATTTGGGGCAACAGTTCCTAAAGCAGATCTATCGAAATATGGCGCAACGAAGTTGCCTATAACTCCATAATAGAAACTTAATTCAAAAAGAGAGGCTGTCTTGTTAAGGCAGCCTCTCTTTTTATTTTATAAACTTTGAGCTAACGTGTGTTCTCACTCCTAAAACAATTCCTTTGCAATTCGATAAATCGGATCGGATTTACCCATCGAATAAAAGTGAATGGTGGGTGCGCCCTTGGCAATCAGTTCTTTTGATTGTTGGATTGTCCACTCGATACCAACCTGTTTAACCGAAGCATTGTCTTTACACTTCTCGGCTTCATCGCTAAGTTCTTCGGGTAAGTCGATGTGAAAAATTTGAGGGAGAATGGTTAATTGCGATTTTGTTGTTAACGGTTTAATACCCGGAATAATCGGCACAGTAATACCTGCCTCGCGACATTTATCTACAAACTCAAAATACTTTTTATTATCGAAAAACATTTGAGTAACGATGTACTCGGCACCTTTATCTACTTTATTTTTCAAATACTTCAAATCCGTTTTTAGGTTTGGTGCATTAAAGTGCTTTTCTGGATAGCCCGCTACACCAATGCAAAAATTGGTAGGTGAAGGATCATGCAGTTCTTCATCGAGGTACTGCCCTTTGTTCATGTTTACCACATGCTCCAGCAATTCGGAAGCATAGCCAAACCCATCCTTCTCTGCTATAAACTTCGATTCGGTTTTAATGGCATCGCCTTGTAACACCAACACATTATCCACACCCAAAAAATTAAGGTCGATTAATGCGTTTTCTGTTTCCTCGCGGGTAAACCCACCACAGATAATATGTGGCACTGTATCAACTTTATAGTGATTTTGAATGGCGGCACAAATGCCTACTGTTCCCGGCCGTTTACGCGTTGTAATCTTTTCAAGTAAACCACCCTCTTTCTTTTTGAAGACATATTCTTCGCGATGGTACGTAACATCAATAAACGGAGGTTTAAACTCCATCAACGGATCCATGTTGCTAAATAAACTTTTTATGTTCTCGCCTTTTAAAGGCGGTAGAATCTCTAAGCTAAACAACGTTTTACCGTTAGCGCGTTTCAGGTGATCAATTACTTTCATTACTCAGTTTGAAAATTTGAAAATCCGTTAATTTGAAAATGCAATTATGTGTAAGACAAGTTAGGTGCTAACCACTTCTCTACTTC
>DPSB01000541.1 GCA_003537495.1 Cytophagales bacterium
GCCTGATTACCTGCTGGTGCAGCCTGATAAAATTCCACCAATTTTAAACGTGACAGTAGATGGTCGCCAACTTCGCAACAATGATTTTGTTTCGGCTACACCTTTAATTGTAGTTGATTTGATTGATGAAAATACTTTTTTACTCAAAACCGATACGCTGGGATTTACCTTGCTGCTTGGGACTAATTGCAACGCGCCAACCTGTACCTTTAAACGCATCGCCTTTAGCAGCACTGAAATTGTTTGGCATCCGGCTACTGCTACAACTCCGTTCCGGATTGAATACCGACCAACTTTAACAAATGGACTTTATGAGCTATCGGTGCAGGGTGCGGATGCAAAAGGTAATTTTGCGGGTAGCACACCTTACACGGTTTCTTTTCAGGTTGATAGTGCGCCATCGTTACAATGGAAAGGAGTTTATCCCAATCCTTCCCAAGGTCGGTTTGCGTTTCAATTTCTACTAACAGGCGAATTGCCATCAGAATTTGAATTGGAAATTTTTTCAACACAAGGCACAAGATTGCATCGCTTTGAAATGTCTGATCTGTTACTGTTTCATGTAGGCACCAATGAATTGATCTGGAATGGAACTGATGCAGCCGGTGGTTTACTTCCACCTGGTATTTATTATTATAACTTACAGCTAAGTAGTTCAGGCAACAGGATTAGTGAACGCGGAAAGATAGTACTGATTCGATAAGCTATTCAAAAACTACACTCATAATCGACTACTTAAAGTATTTGTTGGTTATTACGCAGAATCCGTTGAAACGGAACTCTATTAATGGGAGTAACACTCATGATTATTCAACTCGTGAATTTCTGTAGACGATAAGGGCTTTTCTATTGATTGTGCAGCAATTGCTTTTTGGGAATGGCCATATTTGAATAATTGAAAATTGGCACCTATCGCATTCTCATGAAGCACATAATATTATTTCTCCTGGTTTCTGTGAGCTGTTCTCCTGTCAAAAATGAAAATATTAAATCAGCTGTTTCAGATACCCTTGCCTTAATAACTGAGCGAGATTTAATTCCTGAAGGTACAGCCTATGATCCCAAGAGTAATCGCGTCTTCGTTGGCAGCATGTACAAGCGGAAAATTATTTCTATAGATCAACATGGAAGATACTGCGACTTTGTTGAAGCTGGTGAGGACGAATTATGGAGTGTTTTTGGATTACATGTTGACTCGTTAAGAAATAGGCTTTGGGCAATAAGTACCAAGGGGAAACAAATTCCAACCGACCCACCAATTTCGGACGATAGCTGGCAATCAAAACTTTATTGTTATGATTTAACAAATGGCGATTTATTAGGAGTTTATGGAACAAATTCAAACGTGATAGAAGACATAGGCTTCAATGATCTCACTGTTTCTGAAAGCGGTGACATATACATTACAGAATCCATTAACAATAGAATTTATATCCTTAAGCATGGAGCATTTGAAATTGTTGAATATTTATCCCCGATAGGGTTCACTTTTCTAAATGGGATTACCTTTTCAGATGATAGCAAAATACTTTTTGTGTCAAGTTCGGAGGGATTACTCAGCATTGATGTAGCCACCAAAACTTTTAAAGTATTGATTAGTGAATTTACCACCACTCCTCAACCGATTGATGGCCTTTCCTTCTACAAGAATAGCTTGATTGCACATCAAAGCTCTCTTGTTAGACGCTTCCACCTTAGTAATACATTAGATTCTATTGTAAGCCATGAGATTATTGATGATCAGCATTTGGATAGCTCCACAACGGGAGAAATAGGAGAAGATGACTGGTATTACTACATAGCAAATTCGCAAATCAGATCTGGTGTAGATTATACAGAGAAGCGTGTTAAGCCACTCGATAGTTTAGAATATGTGTTGATAAAACGAAACAGACTAATCCGGAATCTTCCAAATTAGGTATTCGAAGTAAAGAGATGTTCTTTTCTTATTTGAACAGACTATTTAACCGCGTACTAACCAGGTCGCGGTAATTACCACCAATGGGGATTGTCTTGTTGATAAGCTCTACTTCGTGATCATTGAAAGCTTTGATTTTTGATAATGAAATAATGAACGAGCGGTGAACGCGCATAAACTGTGATGGATTTAACTCCGCTTCAATTTTACTAAGCGCATATTTGGAAATGTGTACGGCTTGCGTTGTCTGAATTTTGATATACTCTTTTTGGCTTTCAATGTAAATGATTTCCTGAGCAGGAATAATTACCGTTTTCTTTTCGCTGTAAATGGTGATTGTTTCGTTTTCGGAATGCTGCTGCAACTTTACTTTGTTTATGGCTTCAACAAAACGCTTAAATTCAATAGGCTTTAATAGGTAGTCGATTACATTAAGTTCATAACTCTCCACAGCGTATTCATGGTAGGCAGTAGTTAGAATAACTGCTGGTGGATTTTTGAGTGTCCTCAGAAATTCAAGTCCCTTTAATCCGGGCAGATGAATATCCAGAAACAAAAGATCGACAGGTTGTGTGCGAAGAAATTCCAGCGCACTGACTGCATCGGTACAAACATGCTGGAATTTCAAAAACGATACTTGCGCAATGTAATCGCGGAGAATATCTGCTGCCAGTGGTTCATCTTCTATAACAAGACAGCGAATCATACAGCTAATGGTAAGGTTAGTGAAACTGTAAACTTATCCGGATCATCCTGAAATGTTAATTCATGCTTGGGATAAACCAACTCCAGTTGTCGTCTGATATTTTCAAGTCCTATTTTGCTGCCCGGTTTATCGGCTGTATCAGCTTTTGAATTGGTTACTACAACCTGTAGCAAACCTTTCACCAATGTAACTTTTATATGAATGAAAGAATCAAATCGCGATTCGCTGGCCCCGTGTTTAAAAGCATTCTCAATAAAATGAATGAGCATGAGCGGAGCGATGGTTTGTTGTGGATTATCCAGTACTTCTTCGTAGGTTATACGAAGCCTGTCACCATATCGCAGTTTTTCCAAGGCAATATAATCCTGAATAAGTTTTAGTTCATCAGTAATCAGAATGGTATCGTTGCTGGCTTCGTACAACATAAACCGCATTAGCTTCGATAGTTTTAAAACTGCATCGGATGTTTGGTCAGAACCCTTTCTTGCCAACGAGTAAATATTATTTAACGTGTTGAAAAGAAAATGTGGGTTGATTTGTCCCTTCAGGTATTTTAGTTCGGCCTGAGTTTTTTCTTTTTGAAGTTCGGCTTCCTTAATCTTTGATTGATATTGTCGCTTGAGTAACCGAAAAGAGCTGGCAACACCAACCACGAAGATCAACGTAAAAAAATAATAGATCAAGCTGTTTATATTGTAAACATCAATTGAGCCTTGATAATTCAATACAATGGGTAAGATGTAAAGTTTGTAGAGTAAGGTTAACGCGATGGAACTGATTGTAAATACAACCACCGATAGTGTAACAGTAGTAATCAGGCTCCATCTTTTGAAGATGAACTGATCAAATAGGAAGAACGTGAAATAGACAAGAGGCAACTTCACCACGAGTACAAGTATTTGGATTCTGACGTTCAGCAACACATTGGGCCAATCAATAGGTTGGTCTGAAAAAAATGTATCCGAACTTGCCGAAACGTTCAGATAGGTTTTAAACAACGCATAGGCTGTCCAGAATAAAATGTGTAGGCCAACTCTTTTCATCAGAATGTTGTAAAGCAACTCACTATTTTAGTTCAAAGCAAGTTGAATTGAAGGTGCCTAACCTACGTTTAAATGTTCTTTGTTGACAGGCCGTTATTTTATGTTGACAAAAACAAGGTTTTGGTTGATAAACAATGGTGTTGGAATAGCTTAACAGGATATTGCCCAAATAAATCTGGAAACAGGATGAAATGGTTTTTCTGGAGACGTATTTCCATGCGGGCAACCAAGCCGCTGATTGATTTGCTGATTGTGGTTACAGGAGTTACAATAGCTTTCCTGCTGGGTAGTTGGAATGAACACTCAAAAGAGAAGGTTGAGCGAACAAAAGTTATCAATAGCCTGCGTGCCGAATTACATGCCTTGGACAGCTTGTTTCCCTCCATGGCCGATTATCAGGAAAAGGTTGCGATGCATTGGGATAGTTTACTTGTAAAAAGGGAAGTGGGAGACTTTTACGGATAGCGGTTTATTCAACCTCAGTACAACTATGCGGTTATTGAGTATGCACTTAATACTGGCAGTAACGTAGTTGACTTTACACTTCATCAAAAACTTTTGGAGCTATATCGGGTCATTAAGATGTTGGAGCAGACTGAGGTGTACATGACGGAGCTTGCGATTCAGTATCAACCTGCGTTGGATAATCTGCTGGTGAAAGAAAGAAATTTATTTTTGCTTTCAAGGTTTAATGTGTTTTCGAAAGACAGAGCTTCACTCTTACGGGAAATCTCACGCCAGGCAAAAGCGGTATTGGAAGTTTTAGATGAATAGGTTAAAAAATAAGTATTGGATGACGAAAGCGTGCTTTTTGTTGATGCCATAAAGTAGTTGTTATATAGTTTGAGTTAGTTTACAGCAATTGAATGTTTTATGAAAGTGTTAATCGGTATTGCAATGCTGCTCGTTTTTTCAGCAGCTTTTTCGCAACAGAAATTTTCATTGGAGACTCCACCCAAACAACTAACGTTGTTGGCATCTGGGTTTATCTCCACAAACTTAAATGAGCGCGACTTTGCGCTGTCGCCCGATGGAAACGAAATTTACTTTACGATCTCCACGCCTAAATCAACATTTCAAACTATTGTGTTCAGTAAACGCACCACCACAGGTTGGACAAAGCCTGAACTTGTTTCTTTTGCGGGATTATACAGTGATCTTGAGCCTGCATTCAGTGCTGATGGTAATACTTTATACTTTGCCTCTAATCGACCATCGAGTGGTAACACCATAAAGGATTTTGATATCTGGAAAGTTACTCGGTCGGGTGCAGGTTGGAGTAAACCCGAAAATCTGGGTTCTACGATCAACACAACTTCAGATGAATTTTATCCATCGGTAGCTAAGAACGGAAACTTATATTTTACTGCAACCTATGCCGGTGGTCCGGGTCGTGAAGATATTTATGTATCCAGGTTTGAGCAGAACTCATATCAAAAGCCCGTAGCATTGGATACTGCTGTTAATTCAAAATTTTATGAGTTCAATGCATTTGTTTCGCCCGATGAAGATTACATTTTGTTTACTTCCTATGGTCGGAAGAACGAAAGTGGTGGTGGTGATTTGTATATAAGTTTGAAAGATGCACAAGGAAAATGGCAGCCAGCCCAAAACCTGAAACAATTAAATTCCAAGCAGTTGGATTATTGTCCATTCGTATCACCAGATGGAAAGAGTTTGTTTTTTACCAGCGAACGACATGCGTTGCCCGCAACGTTTGCGGCACCACCTAATTATAAATCAATAGCTGAGATACAGAATCAACCGCTAAATGGAACAGGAAATATTTATTGGATTGATTTTAAAGAGGTGTTGCGTTTGCTGGAATAAGCAATGAAAAGGTTTGCGTGGTTCTTGTTATTGTCGTGTACGCTTTGTTCGCAGCAACCGGACATCGACACACGTAAAGTGCGAATTCTTTTTGTTGGCAATAGTTTAACGTACACCAACAACCTGCCACAGCTCGTAAAAAACGTGGCTGCAAAAAATGATCTTCGTATTCAGGTAGCAATGCTGGCATATTCAAACTATGCCTTGGAAGATCATTGGAATGATGGTCGGCTTCAGAACTTAATAGCCAATGATAGTTTTGATTACGTAGTAATACAGCAGGGGCCTTCATCGCAAGCCGATGGCAAAGTGATGTTGCACGAGTACGGAGAACGCATCAAAGTACTTTGCGATACCAATACCACCAAACTTGCTTTTTTTATGGTATGGCCAGCTAAAGTCAATTACCATACTTTTTCAGGTGTGATTTCCAACTATACTTTGGCTGCTTCACAAGCTAATGCTGTACTTTGTCCGGTAGGTGAGGTGTGGAAACAACACTTCGATTCAACGCAGGATTTTTCTTACTATGGTGCCGATGGTTTTCATCCCTCGCTAGCTGGTAGCCAGCGGGCAGCCGAAATTATTTTTGGATCGCTGCAAATACCAAGGTAAATGACGTGAGCAGTAGCTTTTAATAGAAAAGGGTTGGCGCAAGCCAACCCTTTATCTTTTGTATGAAAAATAATATCAATGATGATGTCCACCTGGGCCGTGCACGTGGCCGTGCGAAATTTCATCGGCACTGGCATCACGAATTTCAAGTACCTCAACAGCAAAATTTAATTCAACACCAGCCAATGGATGGTTGGCATCTACAGTAATCGACTCCAGCCCAACATGCGTTACGGTAACCACCTGACCTTGGTTAGTTTGAAATTGCATGCCTACTTTTATTTCTTGTGTGCCGAAAGCTGAGCGCGGAACTTTCTGCATCAACGATTCTTCTTTTACACCGTATCCTTTTTCGGGAGCAACTTTAATATTGAATTTGTCGCCTTTTACTTTTCCTTCGAGGCCTTCTTCCATACCAGGAATTAAATTTCCGATGCCGTGGATATAATACAAAGGTTCGCGACCCGAGCTGGTGTCTAATACTTTACCATCGTTATCCGTTAAGGTGTAATGAATTCCGGCTACTTTGTGTTTTGTAATTTGCATGGTTTACTAATTAATGAGGCGTAAAGATGGGCTTTTTTTACAAGTTAAGGAAGCGCAAAAGCCAGATAAGCATCGCCCGGTTTCGTTCCTAATTTTCCACCACCGCATGCAATTACCACATATTGTTTTCCATTTAATTCATAAACAGCGGGTGTGGCAAAGCCCGAGGCTGGTAAGTTGTATTCCCATAAAAGTTTACCGGTTGCTTTATTGAAGGCTCTGAACTTGTTATCGCGCGTAGCGGCAATAAACACTAGTCCGCCGGCTGTAACTACAGGGCCGCCATAATTTTCGGTACCGGTTG
>DPSB01000454.1 GCA_003537495.1 Cytophagales bacterium
AAAAAAGAGATAGGTATACAAGCGATGCCGGTACCCATTGCGCATCTGGGTATTGGTTTACCAAAAGGGTTTGATTTGAAAATCAGATTTGTGCCTACTGTAAATATTGGTGATGATGCCAAGTTTGATCTATTTGGAGTAGGGGTGATGCACGATGTAAAGCAATACATTCCGGGCATAAAAAACCTTCCGTTTGATTTATCTGGTTTTGTAGGTTATACCAGTATGAAATTGATCAGTAATCTTGATGTAACAGCCGGCAATAATCAGCAAGCGGAATTCAAATCATCAGCCACCACCATTCAGGCTTTGGTTTCTAAAAAGATTTCAGTGCTCACTGTTTATGGGGGAATAGGTTATAACATTGCCAAAACAAAAATTGCGATGTTGGGTACCTACGAATTTGAAGAAGAAAGTAGTCCTGGTTATCCCATTTCTCTGGAAGATCCTATTACACTAAGTTCAGATGCCAGCGGTATGCGTGCTACTGCAGGTCTTCGGTTGAAGTTGGCTGTAATCACGTTGCATGGTGATTATACTGTGCAGAAAGATAATTTTAATACCCTTACGGTTGGCTTCGGCATAAACGTTCGGTAATTACTTCATATAAAATAAAAAAAACGGCTCGCATTTTAGCGGGCCGTTTTTATTTGAGGTGGTTCTATTTTATTGTCCCTTAAACTCCGCTTTCCGTTTCTCAATAAAAGCTTTCATGCCCTCTTTCTGATCGGCCGAGGCAAAGGTGAGGTAAAAGTTTTTGCGTTCTAACGTAAGTCCTTCGTCTAAATGAGTTTCGAACGAACGGTTAATAGATTCTTTTGCAAGCTGCACAGCCACGGGCGATAGTTGTGCAATTTCTTTGGCAAGTGCAAACGCTTCGTGCAGGTACATTTCTTTCGGCACCACTTTATTTACCAATCCGTAAAAGTGGGCTTCTTCTGCCGATAAAAACCGACCGGTTAAAATCAACTCCATTGCTTTGGCTTTGCCCACCGCTTTGGTTAAGCGTTGTGTTCCTCCGGCACCGGGTATCGTTCCTATTTTTATTTCAGGCTGACCAAACTTAGCGGTTTCTGATGCTATCACCATATCGCAAGTCATTACAAATTCGCATCCGCCACCCAACGCAAATCCGGAAACAGCTGCTATAATGGGTTTCTTGGTTTTTCGAATCTGATCCCACGTAGTGAACTGATCCAGTAGCAGCATATCAATAGCTGACTTATCAGCCATTTGTTTTATATCGGCCCCGGCTGCAAAAGCTTGTTCGTTGCCGGTAATAATAATTACCCGCACGGCATCATTCTTATCTAAGGCTACCAATGCATCGCGTACCTCCTGCATCAGTTGAGGATTTAATGCATTCAGTTCTTTGGGGCGGTTAAGCTCAATCAGCGCAACGTGTGGTTCTTTTTGTTCCGTTACTTTAATCAGTTCCATATTTTATCAGAGTTTGTTTTAATCGTTAGTAACTGATGATAAGTGGCATCGAAAGCGTAGGCATCAAGACGGCTACTTAATTATAGCATACAGCCGTCAGATGCCTGTATTCAGTGTAACATCAGTTGGTAAAACAAAACTAAACTTTATGGCTGCGATACAAAAGAAAGACCGCCTCACGTTTGAGGCGGTCTTATCTAACCAAAAGGCGGATAAAAAAATGTGCTATGCAAGGCTATATACCGGCAACTGTTTGTTGAGTAACCCAGCCCGAAGTTTAATTTTGAGAATTGGTTGAATTAGTGAACCGCAACTTTAGAAATCCTTGAAATTCTGATAATGAAAGTGCTTTTTGTTTGTCTGGGCAATATTTGCCGATCGCCATTGGCGGAGGCTGTTTTTAATCATAAAATCAAGCAATTGAATTTACAACATCGCATTTCTGCCGATTCGTGTGGAACGGGCGATTACCACATTGGCGATCAGCCCGACCCGCGCACTATTAAGACAGCCGAAAAAAACGGGGTGGAAATCTGGCATCAGGCCCGCCAGCTTTCACCAGCTGATTTAGAATCGTTTGATTATTTGTTTGCCATGGACGAACAAAATAAGCGGGGCATTTTACGGTTGCCTGGTGCCGATATGCATACACATAAAATAAAATTAATGCGCGAGTTTGATCCGCAAGGACAAGGCGATGTGCCCGACCCGTATTATGGTACCCTGCACGATTTTCAATTTGTGTTTGAAATGCTGGATCGCACCCTAGATGTTTTTATTGAATCGATAAAACAGGATCAGTTATAAACGCACCAATACCTGCAACGTAGAGCGCGAAGATTGCTCTAACAAAATGCCTGGCTTTTGCCGATACTCATTAAACGTAGCGGTATCGTAATTTTTTATCGTGATCAGCGTAAGCCCGGTGTTGTAGTACACTTCAAAATTTTTGCTCAGGGTCTCAATTAAGTGTAATGTTTTGGGTTCGCGGTAGTCTACACAAATCGAAAATGAAATGGCTGAGTTCTGCATCACATTAATATGAACATCGTGTTGCGATAGCGTGGTAAAGATGGTACTCATCTGTTGCTCGTTTACAAACGAGTAGTCCGTAACCTTGCACGAGATCAGACATTGATTTTCTTTGAACACAACTAACGGTGGCAGCTTATCTATTTTACATTCGTGAATGCGCGTGCCGGGTAAGGCAGGGTTATCGAAATTTTTCACCAACAGCGGAATGCCCGCATTGGCTAACGGCTTTATGGTTTTAGGATGTATAACGGATGCGCCATAGTAAGTCATCTCTGCAGCTTCCTGATACGGCAACTCATCAAACACAACGGCATTTGGCAATCGTTTAGGGTCGGCACTCATTACACCGGGCACATCTTTCCAAATGGTTACCGATTCGGCCGAAAGGCAAGCCGCAAAAATGGCGGCACTGTAATCGGAACCTTCGCGGCCTAAGGTGGTGGTTTTGTTATCTAAAGTTCCGCCAATAAAACCTTGCGTTACCAATAGTTGGCTTTGCAGATTTTTTTTGAGGCTTTGAATTTTTTTGCGCGATTGTTCCCAATCCACTTTGCCTTCGCGCCATGTGTTATCGGTTTCAATGTAGTGGCGCGCATCTATCCAGGCCGAACGCAAGCCTTGTTGTACGAAGTACTGATTTAAAATTAGCGAAGACAATACTTCGCCTTGCGATACAACCTGATCGTACACCTGATCATACTCACCGGGTTGAGTGGCCAGCAATTTTAATTCGACAAACTTGGCGTTGATGGTGTTGTTAAAATCCGGATCATTGATGCCTAATTCTTTTATGATTTGCTGGTGTTGGTGCTGCATCTCCTCAATTACGGTTTCAAAATTCTGTTGATTGCGGGCTAGCAAAACCACACGTTCCAGCGCATTGGTAGTTTTACCAATGGCCGAAACCACTATCAGCAATTGGCTGGCTTCAAATTGTTTTACAAGAGCAGCCACGTTTTTAATCGCTATTGCATTTTTTACCGATGCGCCCCCAAACTTAAAAACCTTCATAGGCTAGATAATTGATTTCAAACGTTTGCAACGCTATATTTGAACGCTTTTACAAACCGTGGCCGAAGTTAACAAACCGGCTAAAACAACCTCAATTATGTCACACTTTATGGAATCATCGCGGATTGCGCTACCCATCGGAACGGCCCTCGATCGCTTTATCAAAAATAATCAGGATCAGTTTCAATATGCCAGCGGAGAACTTTCGCAATTGCTGCGCGACATTGCCCTTGCTTCAAAAGTGGTAAACCGCGAAGTAAACAAAGCCGGACTAATTGATATTATGGGAGCTGTGGGTTCTCAAAATTCGGGGGGCGAACAACAACAAAAATTAGACGTCCAGGCCAACATCCGGTTTACACGAGCCCTTACCAAAGGTGGTGAAGTATGCGCATTGGTTTCGGAAGTAACT
>DPSB01000453.1 GCA_003537495.1 Cytophagales bacterium
GTGCTAACCACTTCTCTACTTCTTCTACACTCATGCTCTTGCGTTTGGCATAATCTTCTACCTGGTCCTTTTCTATTTTGCCAAGACCAAAGTATTTCGAGCCAGGATGTGAGAAATAAAAACCACTTACCGCAGCTCCGGGATACATCGCATACGATTCGGTTAAAATAATGCCCACTTTGTTAGCCTCAAGTAAGTCAAATAACAATTTCTTTTCGGTATGATCAGGACAAGCCGGATAACCCGGTGCCGGACGAATGCCTTCGTACTTTTCATCAATCAACTCTTCTTCAGTCAGGTTTTCCGCTTTAGCGTAACCCCACAATTCTTTGCGAACACGTTCATGCAAACATTCAGCAAAGGCTTCGGCTAAACGATCGGCCAACGCTTTCGCCATAATCTCCGAGTAATCGTCATGGTTAGCTTTGTGTTTCTCAACCAGTTTCTCTAATCCAATGCCCGCTGTTACAGCAAACATGCCGAAGTAATCCTTTCCTCTTTCGGAAGCGATAAAATCTGCCAAACAAAAATTAGGAAGATTTTGCGCCTTCTTATTTTGCTGACGTAAGAAATGAAAAGTAGCAAACGACTCGTCCTGATCTTTACGATACAAATTCACGTCATCGCCTTCGCGGTTGGCCGGATAAAATGCCACCACGCCATTTGCCTGCAACGCGCGACTCTTAATAATTTCATCGAGCATTTTGTTGGCATGGTTATAAAGTTTCGTTGCCTCTGCTCCTACTATGTCATCTTTTAAAATTCCCGGAAAACGACCAGCCAGCATCCACGTTTGAAAAAACGGTGTCCAGTCGATGTACTTTCGGATTTCTTCCAATGGAAATTTTACAAACTCTTTTCTTCCAATAAACTGAGGTTTAGTGAATGTGGTAGTCGCCCAATCAATTTTTGTTTCATTTGCACGTGCTTCCGTTAACGGAATATAGTTCTTGGTTTGCTTACGGTTCTCATGGTCCACACGTAATGCCTGATATTCCGCTTTCATTTTATCCTGAAAGCTTTTGCGTGTATTCTTACTAATCAACTCACTGGCCACAGGCACCGAGCGCGAAGCATCCAATACATATACCACCGGGCCATCATAAACCGGATCAATTTTTACGGCCGTGTGAATGCGCGAAGTAGTGGCCCCACCAATCAGCAACGGCAAATCCATTTTTTCACGTTGCATTTCTTTGGCTACGTACACCATCTCATCAAGCGATGGTGTAATCAACCCGCTTAATCCAACAACATCTACTTTCTCGCGCTTAGCGGCTTCAATAATTTTTTCAGGCGGAACCATCACACCCAGGTCCACCACATCGTAATTGTTACAGGCCAGCACAACGCCCACAATATTTTTACCGATGTCGTGCACATCGCCTTTTACGGTAGCTAATAATATTTTCGCAGCAGCCTGTCCCGCATTACCGTTTAATCGTTTCTCTTCTTCGAGGTATGGTGTTAAATATGCTACGGATTTTTTCATTACCCGCGCACTCTTCACCACTTGTGGTAAAAACATTTTACCGGCACCAAACAGATCACCCACCACATTCATTCCACTCATGAGCGGCCCTTCAATTACATGCAGGGGTTTACCGTATTTCACACGCGCCTCTTCGGTATCGGCATCTATAAAATCAATTATACCTTTTACAAGCGAATGTGTAATGCGTTCTTCTATTGTGCCATTGCGCCATTCATCATCCTGCTCTTTCTTTTTAGCTGAGCCTTTAACTGTTTCGGCAAACTCGAGCAAGCGTTCTGTAGCATCTTCCCTTCTATTGAGTAA
Source organism: Cytophagales bacterium (assembly GCA_003537495.1). Classification (GTDB taxonomy): domain Bacteria; phylum Bacteroidota; class Bacteroidia; order Cytophagales; family Cyclobacteriaceae; genus ELB16-189. The sequence goes on from DPSB01000453.1 coordinate 1,799, forward strand.
TACATCCTCCACCCGCTCCAACAAATCTTTTGGAATCTCATCATAAACCTCCAACATGGTTGGGTTTACAATGCCCATGTCCATTCCATTTTGAATGGCGTGATACAGAAAAGCCGAGTGCATCGCCTCGCGCACTTTCTGGTTTCCGCGAAAGCTGAACGAAACGTTACTCACACCACCACTCACGTGCGCACCGGGCAGGTTTTCACGAATCCATTTGGTGGCTTTGAAAAAATCCAATGCATAGTTTCGATGTTCATCAATACCGGTTGCCACCGGAAAGATGTTCGGATCAAAAATGATGTCTTCTGCTGGAAACTTAACTTCGTTTACCAGAATATTGTACGCGCGTTTACAGATGTCTATTCTGCGTTGATAGGTATCGGCTTGCCCCACTTCATCAAACGCCATAACCACTGCAGCGGCTCCATAACGTTTCACTAGCTTAGCTTGCCTTACAAACTCTTCCACTCCACCTTTCATGCTGATGGAGTTTACAATGCCTTTACCCTGCAAACATTTTAATCCGGCTTCAATAACCTCCCACTTGGAAGAATCGACCATTACCGGAATGGCGGCTATCTCAGGCTCGGAGGCCATCAGGTTTAGATACTTGATCATGGCCGCTTTCGAATCGAGCATACCTTCGTCCATGTTCACATCAATTACCTGTGCACCGCCACGCACCTGGTCGAGTGCTACTTCCAATGCTTCATCAAACTTATCTTCTTTAATGAGTTTTAAAAATTTAGCCGAACCGGTAACGTTAGTGCGTTCGCCAATGTTTACAAAATTAGAACTTCTGGTTATCTGCACAGCTTCTAAGCCACTCAGCAATAATGGTCGATGATCAATGGTCGATGGTTGGCTCATAATCTATTTTATCGAGTTCCGCAGAGCCTGAATACTTTTAATCAGCTCGGTTAAATAATTATAGAAATGATCAAACTGTATCTGATCAATTAGCTTACGTCTTTTGGCTAGATGTAAGCAACTCACTACCTCAATAGCTGAGCGATTTGCATACGTCAAAAAACGTTTAAACTCCGGATTGGTTTGACCCGTTGAGCCTTCAGCAATGTTTAGAGCAACGGAATCAGATGCCCTTTGTATCTGCGATGTTAAAACAAACATTTCTTTCTTGGGGAATGTCTCGGTCAATTCATAGACTTGGCCCGATAACTCCACCGCATTTTGCCACACTTTTAAATTCTCAAACTTGAAAGCCATAGTATTTACTATTAAACTATCGACAATGGACTATGTACCACCCTCGGCTTATACTTCTTCGCTATTTCAGCAATCCTTCGAATGTGATCGGGAGTTGAGCCGCAGCATCCACCCAGAATATTAATCAACCCTTCTTTTAAATAGTCTTCCACCTCAGCGGCCATTTCGTTTGCGGTTTGATCGTATTGTCCGAACTCATTCGGCAAGCCGGCATTCGGATAGGCGCTGATAAAGAATGGGGCCTTATCACTTAACACTTTTAAATATGGTCGCAAAGCGGATGCACCCATCGCACAGTTTAAACCAATGCTGAGCAAAGGCACATGCGATACTGAAATCAAAAATGCTTCTGCTGTTTGCCCGGATAAAATTCTCCCGCTGGCATCGGTAATTGTTCCTGATACCATTACAGGTACGGAACTTCCCCGTTCTCCAAACAATTCCTGTATGGCAAACAAAGCAGCTTTTACATTCAACGTATCGGTAATGGTTTCAGGCAGCAGCAAATCAACACCACCATCCAACAAACCTTTGGCTTGCTCTTTAAATGCTACCACCAGTTGATCGAACGTAATGGCACGGTAACCCGGATTGTTTACATCGGGCGACATGGAAGCCAGTTTTGTTGTAGGCCCCATGGAGCCAGCCACAAAGCGCGGCTTGTTGGGTTCGCGCGCAGTAAACTCAGCCGCTACTTCTTTGGCAATCTTAGCCGACTGATAATTGATTTCATACACCAGATGCTCGAGGTGATAATCAGCTTGTGCTACGCTGGTACTTCCAAACGTATTGGTTTCAATAATATCAGACCCCGCTTCAAAATATTGCCGATGTATATCCTTAATGATATCAGGACGGGTAAGGCTTAACAAGTCATTGTTACCTTTTAGCGGATGTGGGTGATCTTTCAGAATCTCACCCCGAAAATCGGCTTCCTCCAGTTTATGACGCTGGATCATAGTACCCATGGCCCCATCCAGAATGAGAATGCGTTCCTTTAAAATGTCTTCAATTTTCACTCTTTCTGCTCGTTAGTTTTTTATCCAGAAAGAGCCTTGTCAGATTGGCTTGCTTATCTTCTCTGCATCCGTTTGAATTGGATGAAGAAGGGAATTAGCACCAGGTTATCAGCCAGGTTGCTAAGACATCATCGGGCCCTGTCCCTCAGTCTTTCTGGATAAGTGATGCAAAGAAACATAATTAGGTAATAATAATAAAATAAGGATAGCGTAAATTTACACACCTAATAGACCCTTAAAGATTTGAAGCTCGCAGCTATTGACATCGGTTCCAACGCTATCCGTTTCCAGGTATCGTCTGTGTTGGAAAGTAAAGACCAGGTATTGTTTAAGAAGATGGAATATGTGCGTTTTCCGCTGCGTCTTGGCCACGATGTGTTTACTACCAATCGCATAAGCGATAAAAGCATTATAAAGTTTAAAAAGCTAATGCAAGCCTTTAAGCTGCTGCTGGATTTGTATGAAGTGGATGACTTTATGCTATGTGCTACTTCTGCCATGCGCGAATCGGAGAATGGGCAGGAATTAGCCGATGCCGTAAAAAAGGAAATTGGTTTGAACATAGAGATTATTGGTGGCCAGCGCGAAGCCGAACTTATTAATACGGCCATTCGATCTTACTTAGGCGCTCAGGCGTATCTGCACATTGATGTGGGCGGTGGTAGCACGGAGTTAAACGTGTACTTTGGCGGCAAAAAAATCAAAACCCGTTCATTTAAAGTAGGTTCGGTTCGCATTCTTGAGAACCATGACCTGCCCGCAGTGTGGAGCGACATGGAACACTGGGTAAAAGAAAATGTAAAATCTGAAATGGGTAAAGTTACAGCAGTAGGTACGGGTGGTAACATCAGTAAAATCTATGAGCTTGCTAAACTTAAGCCACACCGGTTAATGTCGCTAAAGAAGATGGGCGAAGTAAAAGAAATGATTCAGGAACATTCCATTGAAGAGCGTATTTATAAACTGCAAATGAACCCCGACCGGGCCGATGTAATTATTCCGGCAAGTTCAATTTACATGCGCACCATGGAATGGGCTAAAGCCAAATACATGTTTGTGCCCGAAGTAGGTTTAAAAGACGGTATGATGCTTCATCTTTTTGAACGCAACAGCAAACAAGCCAAAGTTGAGTTTGTAAACAAAGAAGACCAATCGAAAGGAAGCAAAACGCAGGTAGTGGGGAAACGGTGATTAGTTGTTAGTCCTTAGTATTGAGTATTGAGCAATTAGTAACTAGTATTTGATTTGTGGGAGGAGTAACCTAACCAGAAACGAGTAGCCAGCACTTTAAAACAACTTCACATCGCTGATAATATCACGCGTAACATCAAAAAATTCTTTGTGTACACTAAAAGGAGGTTCGCCATTGTGTTGCTTGGCTACATAGTTTCCATCCTCCTGCATTACATACGAGTTCATATTGTCCTTCAGATTATACCGAAGTATATTCATGGCTTGCTTGCGCAGCATGTCTTGCTCCAACAGGAAAAGTGATTCTATTCTACGATCGAAACTGCGCACCATCGCATCGGCACTGCCAATGTAAACTTTAGGGTCTCCATTGTTATGGAAATAATAAATGCGCGAGTGTTCCAGGTATTCACCCACTATCGAAATCACTTCAATGTTTTCACTCAATCCTTTTCTGGCAGGGCGCAGGCAACAGATGCCACGTACAATCAACTTAACCGGTACACCCGCGCGCGAGGCTTCGTAAAGTGCATCAATAA
>DPSB01000652.1:0-580 GCA_003537495.1 Cytophagales bacterium
TGTACATTTTTTATAGTGCACAAGGTCGGTTCCCTTCGCTACGTTTCGAAGCTTATGAGTTTGTAGTCTTTACTTTAATTATAAATCTCACAGCTTTTATTGCCTGGCAGTTCGATAAGATGCTGGATAAGTGGATCGACTGGCGCACACACTTTCTGCTGCGCTTTATCTCTGGCTTCTTCCTTAACGGGATTTTGGTACTGCTGTTTTCTGTTACGGCAAGCGTATTGCTTTTAGAAGTTCGTAATGATGATGTGATCAAAATGGGCATTCTGCTCATCATTACTTTATTCATCTCAGAAATTTTTTATGGCTTGTTTTACTCCTATCGGTATTATGCCAAAACTCAGGTAGAGTCTATGCGGTTGGATAGGCTGCAACTTGAGCTGCAATTCAATTCGCTTAAAACCCAAATTAGTCCACATTACCTGTTTAATTGTCTAAACACGGTTTCTTCTTTACTGTTTAAAGATACGGCTATGGCCGAACAATTTATTCGTAGAATGGCCGATACGTTTCGATATGTAATAGATAATCAAAAAGAGAAATTGGTTACCGTGAGCGAAGAGATTGAGTTTGT
>DPSB01000652.1:760-6045 GCA_003537495.1 Cytophagales bacterium
CGTAGAATGGCAGATACGTTCAGATATGTAATCGACAATCAAAAAGAAAAATTGGTTACTGTTAGCGAAGAGATTGAGTTTGTAAAAGCCTACTACTATTTGTTGCAGGCCCGCTACGAGCAACACTTAACATTGGAGATAAACCTACCCAAAAATCTTTTTAATACACTAATACCACCCATGACTTTACAGCTGCTAGTGGAGAATGCGGTAAAGCATAACAAAATTTCGAAAGAACAACCGTTGTTGATTTACATTTCCGCACAAGACAATACACAAATAATTGTAAGTAACTCTAAGACAACTTCAACCAAAGCCGAAAGCTTGCAGATCGGGTTGAACAATATTGTTAACCGCTATCAATTCTTTACAACCGGAAAAGTGTTGGTTAAAAATGAAACCCGGTTTTCGGTTACGTTGCCGGTTATTAAAACTTTACCCAAAACACAACTACTGCCGTAATGAACCGCCTCTTTATCCATCAGGCATTATTTCGCATTCTATCGGCACCCGTGCTGGGGGTAATGGTGTACTTGCTCATTCTACTCATCAATAATAATTTTTCGGAACTCGAAAATCTATTCAGCAGCTCAGAAGTGTATGTGTGTATTGCCCTTGCCTACATCTCGCTCGAAACCATGCGCTTTACACTTTCCGTTTCAGAAAAATGGTTGAGCAAACAATCCATCAGAAGAAGAATACTCGTGCAACTTTTGGCAACACTTACGGTATCGTTGCTTTTAATCACACTTGCTATCTGGGCTTACTACAATTGGATTATTGGTTTTCAGATCAGCATGGGTGAATTGCATGTATTTCTGGCAATTTATGGCGTAATCGGTTTGCTGTACAACGTATTGTTCTTCAGTAATTTTTATCTCAATCGCGAAAACACATTACTGATCCAACAGGAAAAAAAGTTGCGCGAAAAATTAGAATCAGATTTTATCTCCTTCAAGAATGATATTAATCCCGATTTACTTTATGAAAGTCTGGAGAACTTGATTCTTACCCTGCAACATAATGTCGACAAAGCCGAAGAACAGATTGATTATCTGGCTGGTATTTACCGATACGGATTAATCAATCGCCACAAAGAATTAATTTCTTTGGATGAAGAACTGCAGGCAGCAGAACATTTGATCAAATTATTAAACTACAAACATCACCAACTTAACTTGTTAAATGCCGTTCGCGATACGCGCAACATTCAATTAATTCCGGGTTCGTTATTGGTTACAATCGATTCTATTGTACGCAACACACTCATCTCGAAAGAATCGCCATTGGTTATTCGATTATACCTGGAAGAAGGAGATGAATATCTGGTTTTGCAACATACACTCAACGACAGACTGCTGTTGCATCGGGATAGTTTGCAGGCATACGATCGGTTAAAGCGCTCGTATTCATTCTTTAGTGAGAATCCATTTGTGCAGGTTAAAGCAGGCAAAGAAAATTATATTAAATTTCCGCTCGTTCAAATTACTGATGAAGTTGACAAATGAATAGTCTCGCATTAAAGGTGTTGATTGTGGAAGATGAAACTCCGGCTGCCGAAAAACTGGAGCGTTACCTTTCGCGCTACAGCGAGGGCATTATTGTTAAAGGTAGAGCAGAATCGGTAGAAGAAGCCGTGAACTGGCTTGCCGAACAACAAGATTCCATCGATTTAATTTTTATGGACATCCAGCTAAAGGATGGAATGAGCTTTGAAATTTTTAAAGAAGTAAAAATCAACAAACCAGTAATCTTTATTACTGCCTACAACGAATATGCACTGGATGCTTTTAAAGTAAATGGTATTGATTATCTCTTAAAACCGATTACGTTTACCGATTTATCGAACAGCTTAAAAAAGGTAGAGAGCCTCGGTACGCAATTACGCTGGGGCGATGATCGAACAGAAACCGTATTACAGACATTAAGCGCACCCGATCGCACATACAAAAACCGGTTTATGGTAAAGTTGGGCGATCATATCAAATCCATTACGGCCGATCAAATTAGTTTGTTCTTTGCTGATGGGCGCGATGTTTACCTGATTACCAACCAACTGCGCAAGTTCATTATTGATTATACACTTGAAAATCTGGATGAGATTTTAGATCCCAAAATTTTCAATCGCATTAATCGCAGCTACATTGTAAACATTCGTGCTATACAAGATGTAGTGGTCTATTCTAACAGCCGGTTAAAAATTACGCCCCATATAAAATGGGAGCCGGAGATAATTGTGAGTCGGGAAAAAGTAAGCGATTTTAAAGAATGGTTTGACGGAGTTCATTAAATTACTTTCAAATATCCCGTAAAACGCGAGCGGCATGGTGGATTCTGACGATACCAATATGATTCTGCTCAATCCGATAAATTATTCTATAATTACTTTCAATCAATTCTCTAAGAATTTTATTATCAAATTCAGGGACAACCCTACCTGATTGTGGAAATTTTTCTAATTGTTCGATACGCGTTATTAGTTTTGAAATAAATCGGTCAGCATAGAGTTTGGAGTCCTTAGAGATATAATTATGAATTAATCGCAGATCTTCAATTGCAAAATCCGTCCAAATAATTTTCACCATTTTTTTAACATCTCCTTCACTTTTTCGTGCGGTACTGTCTTACCTTCTTCCAATTGTAAAAGACCTTGTTCTACTTTTTCAACAAAAACAAGTTTTTCAATTAGATCATCCAGATTAAACTCCTGAGGAAGTTCATTTATTGCCTCAATCACTTTCTCCCTTTTCATATCTTTGTTTTCGGTGAAAATAGCTAATAGAATCGGTATACTCAAGGCAAATAGGCCTATTAAACTTTCTGCTATGAAAAGACTAGTTATGGTCCTATTTTTTGTTGCCCTTATCTGTTCCTGCAACAGCAAAAAAACACTCCAAAGCTATTCGCAATTAGATACCACGTATATCTCGCGCGGTAATGCCATTGCAAAACTTTCGTTTGAAACACTTAGTGGCGAACTGCAAAAGGCCTTGCAAAACGGTGGTATTGATTCAGCCTTGCAGTATTGCAACCTACGCGCCTACCCTATTACGGATTCTCTTTCGATTGCACATAGGGCCTCCATAAAACGAGTAAGTACTAAAGTTCGTAACCCTCGCAACAAAGCAGACGAGCTCGCAACTTTTATGGCAAAGGGTTTTGGTATTGATGTAAGTGAAGGCACGGCCATTACCCCTAAACTTGTTTTAAAAGACGACTCGGTACTTTTCTTTAAACCGATTATTACGCAACCGCTGTGTCTAACCTGCCACGGCACACCCGGTAAAGAAGTTGCCTTCAGCACCGATTCTACAATTCAAAAACTTTATCCCCGAGATAAGGCCGTAGGATATAAAAACAACGAAGTGCGGGGCGTGTGGCGGATTGCGTTTAAGGTGAGGTGATCACTGAAGTTGAGATATCCAAATGCCGGTATAAACCAAAAATAAAATCAGACCTAAAATTATAATTCGCATTCCGTGTTTTCGGTCATCGGTTTTATAGGTATACATCTGTCGTCCGTCTGGCAAAGTTTTCTTACTGGAGTATAAGTGCATTCCAATAAATAGACCAAGCACACCTCCAAGCACAACAAAAAAGTATCCAACATGAATCCACACTGGCAATACTTCTTCAGGCTTAGCTAATTCCTGAATGCGTTTACTTTTTAGAGATTCAATTGCCCGCTGGTCAAACTTTTTTCCACGCGACTCGAGTATTTTTCGTGCCCGTTGGTAGTCTAGTACATTCCATTCGTCTGGTTTGGCCAAGATCTCAACCAATTCATCATCAGTAAACGAATGTAGATAGTGATCAGGGTCATCCTGATTCGCCTCATTTTCGCTTTCTGCTAACAATAAATTATTCGCAACTTCAAAAAATGCAGGCTTTAGTTTTACAAAATATACCGTTTTGAAATGGTTATCGCCATACAGGGAATCCAGACTATCGCGATCTTGAGAAACCTCGCAATCAATATTGTGTCTTTTAAGTAAATCAGCCAGTGCCTCAGCTTGTTCGGCTTCGAAATATTTTTTGTAAACGGAGTAATCCATTTCGTTTATTTTTATTGCTTTGGTAATTTACAGAATCATTGGCTTTAAAAGTAAATTTGATTTAACTGATTTTATTACCTTACCTGCCGAATTATTACTATGAGCACACCCGAAAACAACCAACCCGGCAAATACAAATTTCGCGGCATAAAAGTCCACTCGTCTGACGAGTGGATGGCCGATGCCACCAAAAAATACCGCAAGGTTTACGACCGGTACGAAACCACCTATATCCGCGTGGAATTTTCGGTTTTTAATAAACTATTTGATGAGGCCGAATGGGAAGCCAACGTGCGTCTGAAATGTTTTTTCGTAAACGGCACACATCGCAGGGAGTTGTGTAACCTCGAACAAAAACGCAACATCGGCAAAGATGAAAACATTGTGTACTTCCGCGATTCGTGGGGCCAATCTACCTATGGTACCTATTGGCTGAAAGGAATTTATGTGTGGGAAGGTTACATCGATGAAGTGAAAGTTGGCGAAACCACTTTCTATGTAGAAGACGTAGGCGCTGCGCGCAAAGGTGAAAATCTTTTCTTTGATCTTGAATCAGTAAGATTGTTTGAAGGCGATGGCAAAGCATCCACGCAGGAAAACAAACGCTACCTCAAAACATTCAGCCAGAAAGAAACCCGCTATGTGTGGAGCGACTTTCGGTTTAAAAATAAAGTACACAGCGACTATTACACCGAGTTGTTCTTTAACTTTTATGATAAAGCTGGTTTATTAAAAGGAAGTAGCTCGTACATAACGCATGTAGCTGCTAACACCCTCGGCCAAACCTATACGTTGTATCCCGGCTGGGGTGGTGAAACTCCAGGCCGCTGGAGTAGTGATACCTACACTATGGAAGTAATCTTCCTCGATAACCTGATTGCCACCGTACCTTTTAAAGTAGGCGATGCAGCCGAAGAAGGTGATGCACAAGTGTTAACTAATGGCGTTCAGCTTACACAAACACCAACCGGACAGGCCAGTACTGGTTCGGCACCAGCCACCAAAAACTCAGAGGACTTGTTGTTTGAAAGTCTTGCAGAGTTGAATTCATTAACCGGTCTTACCAAAATAAAACAAGAAGTAAACGAAATGGTAAAGCTGGTTAAGTTTTATCAGGAAACCGGAAAAGATATTCTCAATAAGTTTTCGTTGCATACGGTGTTTACCGGAAACCCCGGAACGGGTAAAACAACGGTGGCCCGTATTCTTGCAAAAATTTATAAGGGCCTT
>DPSB01000618.1 GCA_003537495.1 Cytophagales bacterium
CAAACACGGACTTAGCAAAAGAACTACCTGGATTATTTTCCAGTGGTGTAATGTTGGTATTCAACCAATAGATCGCGCTGTTTCCACCACCAGATTGTAACTGACCTGCAATATGAACTGCCGTAACAACGGTAAAGGTTATCAGATTGGTAGCAGTACCTGCATTGGTTGTTATGCTCACCGTTCCGGAAGTTGTTCCAGCCGGAACTTTTACAACAAGTTTATTCGATGAGCAGCTTATTATAGAAGCTTGCACATCATTAAAGCGCACGGTAATGTCTTCGCAAGAAGTTCCAAAATGATTTCCATTTATTTCAATTGTGCTACCAACCACACCCGAGTTGGGTACTAATGATGTAACCTCTGGTAATTGCAGTACCGTAAAATTTGGACTGATAGCGGATTTGGTTTCGTGCGTAACACTAATAGTTCCAGTAGTTGCATTGGCAGGTACGGTTACCGTTAATGATGTTGTACTGGCAGCTGAAACGATAGCTGGAATGTCGTTAAACTTTACAATGTTGGCTGTTGCCGAATTTGAAAAGCCACTGCCCGTAATGGTTACGGAACTTCCTACAATGCCCGAAGTTGGATTGATGGCGGTAATGATTACATCGGGCTGTACGTCCTCAGGCGAGTCAGGATTGTTACAAGTCGAGTAGCCTAGAAGACTTAAAAGAAATATCAAACTCTTGAGGGTGCTTAGAATAACTTTTTTCATGAATTCTAAAGGTTTAACCAAACATATTTTACTATCCCAAAACTGGTTGGCAAATACCTGTTTATCAATCCCTGAAAAGAGGGATATTTAGTATTGAATAAATCAACACAAAAACTTAATGATTGATTTATGTAAGGGTAAACCTATTGGGCGTGAGTTGCTGCGCGGTTCTGAAAAAATGGCTTTAAAATCGTGCGATCAAGCAGCACAAGTAGCAAACCAAGGTTTAGAAAAATTATTCCATTTATAAGCACCTTGGTATTAAACGGAATAGAAATTTTGGGTACTTCGATAAATTTAGTTTGAACAGAAGGCTCAATGAGTAACGATGTGGAAGTGTCAAATGCACCCAGTGAAACTAAACCCAACGCAATGCCTGAGGCTACAATTGATCCGATCAATAAAATCAATCCTCGCTTTACCGAAATGCCTGGTGCTTTTATACGATCCAGACCATTCATAACCGAGGTAGTAAAATTAGCCCCCGGATTTTGAAGCATGCTGGTTTGCTTGAGGTATGTTTGAATGATGCGCAATTCCTCCAATCGTTGTTGCAACTCGTTACTTTCAGCAACCTGATTTTTAAGTGTAAGAATCTCTTGCGCACTTAACTCACCATTCAGGTAGCGCAGCAGGTATTCGTCAGTTATGGGTAACTTCATGATCTTATAAAGTTAAAGCTTCTTCTTTTAAAATCCGTTTCAATTCTTCAGCCAATCGTTGTCGTGCACGATGTACACGTACTTTTACGGTATTGGCATTTTGTGCGGTAACAGTCGCTACTTCATCCAACGATAACTCGTTCAGGTAAAACAGTTGCAGTGCTAACCGGTCCGCTTCGTTTAGTGCTTGCATCGCTTTATGTACAAATTGTAGTTTATCATGTTGTTCCAGGTTCTGTTCGGCCAAACCCGCCTGCGGTATAATCGTTTTTTCGGTTGATTGAAAAACCGGTTTATGTTTCCGCTTGTAGCTGATGGTCGTGTTAAACGTAATCCGGTAAAGCCATGTACTAAAACGGGCTTGCCGGTTAAAATTCTTCAGGTATTGAAACGCTTTTATAAAAGCATCCTGTGCTGCTTCCTCAGCTTCCGCGCGATTGTCCAAAACTTTCAGGGCAATGGTAAAGGCAAAACTTTTGTGCTTATCCACCAAAAACGCATAAGCCTGTCGTTCTCCGGCCAAAATCCGGTCGAGTAGTTTATTTTCTTCTTCCTGAGTGATCACGGCCTTTTGGACGCAGGTTTAGGAATTGAAGTTACAGGTTATTTGCTGAGGATTTCAAAAACATTTTGTTTCACATTTAAAAGCACTAACCTCGCTGGAAGAGCGTCCTGTTTATAGAAAAAATGTTCATTTACGATTATGGCTCCAGCGGAGCCACCTAAAATTCTAATTATTAATCAGGCGGCTCCTTTGGAGCCAAGGGTAGAAGTATAACGTACTCAGGAAAGTACCTAAGGGTTCCTAATAATAAAATCGGCTGGTATTTTATGGAATATAATTTTGCATGGTGTGTAACCTGGCTGGTAACGGTTTGCGTCAAAGGGGCAACATTTAAAACATAATTTGTATGAACGAAGAAGAAATCATCATTCCGGTATTAGGCATCATGCTTCCTATTATTATTACGCTGGGTGCCTTTATCATGATTGTTTACGTACGCAAGTTCGAAAACATAGAGCGCATGGCGATAATTGAGAAAGGTTTAGCGCCCGATCTGTTTAAGAAAGAACGATCAACTTCAGGTGCATTGCGGGCGGCATTACTTTTAATGGGTGGCGGCTTTGGTTTGCTGATGGGCTATTGGCTTGACGAAGTATTTAACATGCGCGAAGTGGCTTACTTCTCGATGTTATTTATTTTTGGAGGGGCGGGTTTAGGTCTTGCTTATATTATTGAGGAAAAGAAAAACAAAGCGGCTTAATACTTGACTGGAGATAATGCCACAAAGATACCGAGTCACGAAATTTAATTGCTTGTACTATGAACAGAATTCTTAGTGCCTTTGTGTCTTGGTGGCAAAATTTACCCACACAACATAAGTTTACAGAATTAAGGGAATCAGAAACTTGGCTCCGGCATAAATGAGTAAGAGTGCAATAATGTTCATTACCAATCCGGCCCGCATCATGTCTTTCACTTTCATGTGGCCGCTGGAAAAAACAATGGCGTTGGGCGGTGTAGCTACCGGAAACATAAAAGCCATGCTGGCACCAAAGGTTACCGGTAACCCGAGAAGTATTGGATCAACACCCAGGTTGGCAGCAATGCCGAAACTTACCGGAATAAAAATCCGGACCAGCG
>DPSB01000309.1 GCA_003537495.1 Cytophagales bacterium
AGCAGTTTCAGCAGTTGGGCTATACCAGGCTTATTACTACTCCACACATTATGAGCGATACCTATCGCAATACACCTGAAGGAATTCTGAGTAAGCTTGAAGAATTAAAATCAGAATTAAAACTTGCCGGTATTGCTATGCAGGTTGAAGCTGCTGCAGAATATTATTTAGATGAAACCGTGCTGGCCTTGTTGGACTCCGATGGGCAACTACTCACTTTCTCTGGCACACACTTTTTGTTCGAAACAAATTTCTATTCGGAGCCATATCAACTTAACGACTTTATTTTTAAAAGCCTTACCAAAGGTTACAAACCCATACTGGCGCACCCCGAACGCTATGCGTACATGACCATCGAAAAAGCAGAAGAATTATATCATCGGGGTGTCTTGTTGCAAATCAATTCGCTCTCGCTGATTGGCTTTTATGGAAAACCGATTCAAAAGCTTGCGCAAAAATTAATTGAGCAAAAGTGGGTACATGTACTGGGCAGCGATTGTCATAATATATTACAAGTGCAACTGCAAACTGAAATCATAAAAGACAAGTACTACCGAAAAGCGTTAGATTTACCATTGCTGAATAACAAACTATGATTGCCATTACCGGTGCAAACGGATTGTTGGGTAGTTATATACTGCGCAAGCTGGTAGCCGAACAGGTGCCGGTTATTGCTATTTGTCGTGCTGATAGCGATCGTAAATTGGTAAAAGATCTTACTGGCGTTACGTGGCGCAATGCTGATGTAACCGATCCGGTTTTGTTGGAAGATGCCTTACAAGGTGCAACCACAGTAATACACACGGCCGCAATTGTTTCATTTAATCCGCGCTTACGCGATAAAATGATGCAGGTAAATACAGAAGGCACTCGTAACGTGGTAGATGCCTGTCTTGCTTTACAAATACCCAACCTGATTCACATTAGTTCGGTGGCAGCTTTCGGGCGTAAAAGTGGTGTAACCCGTATTGATGAAAGCTCGCGTTGGGCCGATAGTAATCTGAATACCGATTATGCCGAATCAAAGCGATTAGCCGAGTTGGAAGTTTGGCGTGGTGCAGAAGAAGGTATTTCGGTAAATATTATTAACCCCTCAGTAATTTTGGCTCCTGCCGATTGGGATAAAAGCAGTGCACGCCTCTTTCAATATGTGTGGCAACAAAAGAAATTTTACACCGATGCACACATTAACTATGTAGATGTACGCGATGTGGTTGCCGTAATCTGGAAACTCGTACAACTTAAAATCTCCAATCAGCAATTTATTGTGAATGGAGGCAGCGCACCTATAAAAGAATTGTTCGACCACATGGCGCATCATTTTAATCGCAAGGCACCTTCGGTTAAAGTATCAGCAGCATGGGTAAAGTGGGTTGCGTGGGCCGATGAAATCAGAAGTCGTATTACCGGTAGCGAACCCATGATTACGCGGCAGTCGGTACGTGTTACAAAAGAAAATTTCTTCTTTTCGAATGAAAAAGTGCAGCGCGAACTGGGTATTTCGTTTCGCACAGCCGAAGAAACCGTGGCCTGGTGTTGCCAGCAGTATTTGAACGCATATAGCACAAACAATTAAGACCTACAAGGTTGACCCGGGATAATTATTACCCGAAATTTGACCTTAGGATATTCAGGAAAATGTAAATTTTCCTACCTTAGAAAAACCTTTAAGCGGATGGCCCAAGAATTCAGAAAGCGACAGGAAGAAGAGGAGTTAATCAGGCGATACGAAGAAGATCTAAAACACAATCAAAGCGAGTTCTTTGATGTGGATTCCTACGAAACAATTATCGGGTATTATCTGGAGAAAAGTAAGTTTAAACGTGCGCTTACAGCCGTTGAACGCGCCATCGAGCAATATCCATACTCCTCTGAATTATTTACAGTTAAGGCCCAGGTGTTAACCAATCTGGAGCGCTACGATGAAGCACTTGAACTGCTGGAACGTTCGCGCAACCTGCACCCGCTCGATCTTGAAATTCATCTCTCCATCGGCTCTATCCTTTCGCTGCAAGGCAAGTACGATGCGGCTATAGCCCTCTACGAAGAAACCCTGGCGTTTGCCGAAGAAGAGAAAGATGAAATCTATTACAACATTGGCCTTGCGTACCAAAGCATGGAAAAATACGAGCAGGCCATTGAGGTGTACAAGCAGTCGATTGAATTAAACCTTGGCCACGAAGGTTCACTTTACGAGTTAGCCTTCTGTCTGGATGTAGTGGGTCAATTGGAGGGAAGTTTATCGTACTACAAAAAATTTATTGACGAAGATCCGTATTCCGCGGCAGCGTGGTATAACCTGGGTATTGTATGCAATAAGCTGGAACGTTTTGAAGAAGCTGTTGAAGCATACGAATATGCGCTTGCGATAGATGAGAATTTTGCATCGGCCCATTTTAATATGGGTAATTCGTTTATGAATCTGGAGCTTTATGAAAAAGCGCTGGAAGAATTTAAGAAGACCATTGAGATTGAAGGCCCAAGCCCGGAAGTATATTGTTGCATTGGTGCGGCATACGAAAATATGCAGCAGTATGAGTTAGGATTAAAATATTTCCAGAAAGCTTGTAAGCTCGATCCTTTGTATGACGAGGCCTGGTTTGGTGCCGGCAGTTGCCTGGAGAAGCAAGAAAAATGGTATCAGGCTCTGCACTTTTTTAATAAGTCTATTAAAATCAACAGCCACAATTCTGAATATTGGAAAGCGGCCGCACATGCCGAGTTTAAAATTGGCAATACGATCTCCAGCATTAGTGCGTATGAAGAAGCTAGCTTGTTAGGCCCAGATGATAAAGAAATCTGGTTAAACTGGTCTTTTATTTATTACGAACAGGGCGAACCTCAAAAAGCAATTGAAATTTTATTGCAAGGCATGGATGAACTACCCGATGAATCGGAGTTTTTCTATCGCATGACTATTTACCTGATTGAATACGGACAGTTTAAAGAAGCGATGAACTATCTGGAGAATGCACTCATCCTCGATTTTAAAGGGCATGAAGTGTTATTCGATTTTTTTCCAACACTTGAAACCCAAAAAGCACTTC
>DPSB01000119.1 GCA_003537495.1 Cytophagales bacterium
GGCCAAGGCCATCGTAGTCTAATCCATAGCCTAATACAAACTCATCTTCCAGATCAAAACCCACATACTTAACGTCCACCTTTTTTTCGCGGGCTGGTTTTTTTCGCAATAGTGTAACCGCCTCTACCGATTTGGCGCCAAGGCCACGCAGTTCTTCAATTATTTTTTCGAGTGTAAGCCCGGTGTCCACAATGTCTTCTACAATTATAATGTGCTGATTAAACAGACTTTCATCATGCCCGATAAGGGTTTTAAGTTGCCCCGTGCTGGATGTACCCGAGTAGGAAGATGTTTTTACAAACGAAATGCGACAAGAAACTTTTACTTCTTTTAACAGATCGGCAGCAAACATAAACGATCCGTTGAGGATAGGAAGGAATACGGGCGTTTTATCTTTATAATCGTGATTGATCTGGTTGGCCAATGCGTGTACCTTTTCGGTGATGGCTGCAGATGTGATAAACTTTTTAAACTCAAGGTCTTGTACCTTCATAAAACAGAATAAGGGCTGCAAAGATACAAGTTTGGATGACAGATGCCGGAAGTGGATGTTAGATGCTGGATATTAGCAGATTGAAGATGAATCTTTCTAATCCCAATACCTATGCCTAACTATAATTTTATCAACCCTCTGCGCATAGCCTCCAATACCATACCCGTACGCGATTGTACATTCAGTTTATTGAACATACTGGAACGGTAGCCATCGATGGTGCGCTCGCTTAAGCTCATGATGTTGGCAATTTCCCGATACGACATTTCGCTACAAGCCAATTTCAAAAATTCCATTTCCATATCGCTGAATGGTGCCGCATTCTGATAGGTTACTAAAAGTTTGCCCAGCGAGTTGTTGTGAATCTCAGAATTGTAGTAACTGTTTACATACACTTCGCGCAGGGCCTGTTCCAACACCTCGGGTGAACTATCTTTAAGCAAATAAGAACAACAACCGGCCCGAACCATGCTGATTACACTACCATCGTTATCGTTCATAGACAAAGCAACCAATCTCATTCCTGGATATTTTTCGCGCAGTGCTTTAGCTGTTTGAGGGCCATTCATTACTGGCATCTCTACGTCAATCAACATAATATCCGGCAACGGTTTAAGACTCCGACATTTCTCCAACAGATCGGCACCATTGCGCGCATCAACTACCACCTTAACGCCATCGAACGTATGCAACAGTGTTGCCAGCGACTTACTGAATAACACATGATCATCAACCAACCCGACATTAATCTTCATAAATCAGTTTGTAGTTAAAGGCACCTCAATATGTACTCCTGTACCGGTATTATCCGAAACCCAGCGAGCAGTTCCGCCCATCAACTTTGCTCGTTGTGTTATGCTATTCATACCAAAACCCTGAGTGTGATCAGCGGTGTTAAATCCTTTCCCATTATCGGCAATACTAATGGCAATGTGCGAATCATTTTGACGTGCGGTTATATGAATAACGTTACCGCCACTGTGCTTCAAGGAGTTTTGAAATGCTTCCTGCACCATACGATATAATACGAGTTGTCGCTCTTTTACCATAGGAATAGATGCGGGCAGATTGAGTTTTACCTTCACGCCATTCACAGCGTTGATGCGGGCCGTTTCCGTATTCAGGTTTTCATAGAAATTAAATCGCTCTAACCATTCGCCACTTAACGATCGGCTCAATGCGCGTAATTCCTGAATGGCATGGCCCAGTTGTTCTTCGGCATTTGTTAATTCTGCACCACTGCTGTTGGTTTTGCGTTGGTGTGCAACCAGCAATGTTTTACTACTATTCAGGAGTTGGCCAATGTTATCGTGTATCTCGCGACTGATTGTGTTTAAAGTTTGTTCCTGAGTTTCAATACGGGTCTTCAACAACTCTTCGGAATAGCGATTTTCCAGCTCCTGCTTATCCATTAAAAAACGTAACTGGCGTTTCTGATAGATCAGCACGAGGAATATAATACCCGTTGCCACCAGCAAAAAGAAGGCGCAACCGATTACGATGATGTAGACTTCCTGCGATAAACTATCCATAGCACGCCCGCCCAGGTTAACAAACTTGCTAAAAATAAGAGAACATTATGAACTCCCCAGAGGTAGGTAAGAATTTCTCTGTTTTCTGAACTATAATGTTGGGTATTGAATATTTTGTTTGTGAAGTGGTTAAAAGTTAAGAATATTCCGAAAGCCCCAAGATGGTAAACTAATTGCGAACTCGATAACCAGAAATCAAAATTGGATGTTAATGAGCCAGTTTTAATTTCAGATAAAGTTTGATAGAAGAAAATGAAGACCAACAAAACTATCCCGAAAGATGAGATCGCTTGGCCAACGCTATCAAAGATTATGTCAAAATCTTGAAATAGATTTTTGTATAGGAAATAAATTGAAGTGGTGCTGGCAATTCCGATGGCCAAATTTTTTTTCAAACGGCTATTAAACACCTTATAATAGAAGGCACCCCAGCAAATGCTGTTTAACAGATAGATACAACTATATTGAAAAGAATTGGTTACACCAGTGTTCAGTGAGATTTCAGTGGCGATAATGGCCACTACTCCAGTAAAAAAGATTACGTGGTTGTATTTTCTAACTATCCCTAATTTCCACCAATAGAAAACAAGTGCTAAGAAACCAACAATAGCCGCAATACCTTCTAACCAAAAGGATATTAGTCTTTCAAGAAATGACATATTCGTTTCAAGTGGTTGTTTCCTTGCATGGAGGCCATGGGCAGCCCTCAATCTGTTCTTCACCACCTCTTG
Source organism: Cytophagales bacterium (assembly GCA_003537495.1). Taxonomy (GTDB): domain Bacteria; phylum Bacteroidota; class Bacteroidia; order Cytophagales; family Cyclobacteriaceae; genus ELB16-189. The sequence continues at coordinate 2,757 of DPSB01000119.1, forward strand.
CCTCGACCTGCGGCCCTCTGGCAATAATTTTTAACGCACCCACTTTCTTCCCTTCTTTGGTAACAGCTTCTTCAATACTTACCACACATACTACTTGTGTGATGCCGGAGTTCAGTAGTGTTCGCATGTCATCTGCTTTGAACAAAAATTTAAATGCTTCAACTTCAATAGCCATAGTTAATGGGGGTTAATGGTTAATAATTTTTTTCGTATGCGTCCCCAATATGAACAATAATTGCCCACTTAGTCAACGTGGTTTTCCCCGTATTAAATACGTGGTTTTCCCCGTTGACTGGTATTGGCGCCCTGGCGAAATTCCCAAATGCTTTCTGTACAACTAAAACCGGCTCTTGCCGAAGACAACTTCACCCATCGCAGGGTGTCAATGGCCTTAATTATCGATATTTTGAGGGCCAGCCGCGAAATTTTCTACTTTATTAATCTGCTGAAGAGGCAAAGTGCAGTCAATCAAAACGCACTTTCGGGTAGCCTAAACGAAGTGGGCGAGGTGATAAAAGATATGTTCGACAAACTCACCGCGGGGTTTTTCCCCGTAGGGTGTTGCCAAAAACTCGACCTGCTCAGTCACCAACTTTACTTCCAGTTAGAAGTGGTGTTAGGCCCCGAGCATGCCCAGGCTTTGGCCGATAAACTAAAACAAACCCACCGGGTAGAATTATTACACCGCGAGTTTTCTTCTGGCATCATCGACCCGCGCGAACTTGTGTTGTTAGATGAAGCCGCAGGTCATTTTTCAGCTACTTCTAAAATGTTACAGGCATGAGTGCGATTGTTGACATCTGGCGTATTGGTAATGAAGTGAAAGAAATGGTGTACCGCATGCAACGCTCTACTTCGTACGAGCGTGTGCGTCTGGCCAACCTATTGGAACACATTGGCTATGTAATAAAAGAAACCTGTACCGATCTGGCCGAAGGACGTGTGCCCGCCTCTGGCGAGCATGCCGAACTGCTAAGCGAAGAACTTTATTTTAAACTTGCAGTACTGGCGCGCGAGGAACATGCTCGCCTGGCATCGCAATCTTTTCTGCGGTTGCAACGCCTGGAGTTGTTGCGCACCCTTATTACCGAAGATGGTGTTGACCTTGCCCAACTGCATTTGTTGCAAGAAACTGCCAACAACTTTATTGATACCTCCAAAGCCCTGCGCATGTACTAAGTAATAACTAAGGACTATCTACTAACGACTAACAACTAACTACTATTTACTAAATCCATGTCTCGCCAAACTGTTCTTGCTATTGCCGAAGCCGAAAATGGAACCATCGAATCTCCTGCCAACTCCAACAAAACCAAATATGGTGAGTGGTACGGATTAAATGGTGTGCCCTGGTGTGCCATCTTTATTAGTTGGGTGTTCGATAAGGCCGGCCACCCGCTGGGCCATATCGATACCAACCGTGGATTTCAATATTGCCCTTCAGCTTATAATCATTGGAAAGCACACAACTGCTTTACCGAATCGCCACAGCCTGCAGACATTGTGGTGTTTGATTGGAATGGCGATGGCGTGTGCGATCATACCGGAATTTTTGTGAAATGGTTAGAGCCGGGCAAAACATTTCAAAGTTGGGAAGGCAACACCGCGCTGGGGAATGATAGTAATGGTGGTCGCGTAATGTTGCGCACCCGCCATGCCGCCAGCGTAAAAGCATTTATAAACCCTGCGGTGTTCAGCAACGATTTGTTTCAACCACAATCGCCCGTGTTTGTACTTAAGCGCGGTAGCCGCGGAGCCGATGTAGTACGCGTACAAAAAATGTTGTACGACCTTGGGCATAACATTACGGTAGATGGGGACTTCGGCCCATGTACCGAACGCATTGTAAAAGAGTTTCAAACAGACCAAAAACTGACAGCCACCGGAATAGTAACGCAGGTGTTGAAAGGAATACTGGAAGCCGAACTGGCGCGACCGAAAGCCGTGGGTAAAAAAATAATCAGTGGTTCGTTTTTGCGCAAAGGCGATTGTGGGCCTGCCGTAGTAGCCCTGCAAAAAGCACTGAACAAAAGTGGCGTACACCCCATGGTAAGTGAAGACGGTGTATTTGATGGTGACACCAATGAAGCCGTAAAAATGTTTCAGAAAAAAAGTAAAGTAACAATAGATGGAATTGCGGGGCCCCAAACGTGGGGCGCATTAGGCGTAAAAACGATTTGATAAAGCTTCGGGCTTAGGTTCAGCAGGGTTGATAGGAATTGAAAGTGGAAACATTCACGAGATATAAATCCTATGGCCAAACATTACATCATCACCAACCGCCCGGTTCGCGTAAAGAATGGGCGCGAGCAAATTGACGAAAGCAACCAGGCTGCTACTACTTACAACCTGCGCTTCGGCACAGCCGAAATTGTAAAAGGCCGCGATGGTAAACCCAAAGCCAAAGTAGAGTTAATCCCCGATGTGCCGGTACACAACAACAAATTCGCAGAACTCAACTACGAAAATGTTGAAACCGAAAAAAACCTGCCCGGCTCAGCTCAATGCTTTAAGTCGCTGTACGATGATATGTCCGCAGGTAAAAAAAACAACGACACGCTATTCTTCATTCACGGATTTAATTGCGGCTATCAATGTTTGATCGAAAACCTGATCGATCTGGATAAGATCTTTGTTAAGAATCGATCCAACCCCATTGCGCGAATTGTTGCCTTCTCGTGGCCTTCTAATAATATGATCACCGAGTATCGGAAAGATCAGGCAGATGCGGGCTATGCGGGCATTGCGCTGGCCCGCGGGTATTATAAGCTGATCAAATTTTTCAGCGAGTTTGTGCAAGACGAACACTGCGAAAACAACATCCACGTGCTCTGCCACTCTATGGGCAACCAGGTGTTCGAACGCATGGTAAAAGAAATCCTCAACTCGCGCATTCCGGCAGCGCCTATTTTTAAACAAGTGGTATTGGCTGCAGCCGATATTGATAACGATGCCCTAGAACCCGGCAAAGCCTTATACCACATCACCGATTTCTGCGACCGCGTACACATCTACTTTCATAAGAGTGACGATGCCTTAAAGATTTCCGACAAAACAAAAAATAAAACCAATCGCCTCGGACTAACCGGCCCCACACGTCCGCTGGAGCTGCGCATGAATGTAAACGTGGTGGAGGCTTCAGAGATTAATGACTCACGCGGAGTAAAAGAAAAACTCATCAACCATTGGTATTATAAAAACAGCGAAACCGTAGCGCACGACATCCGGCAAGTCTTCTCCGGTATTCACACCGAACACATTAAAGGGCGCGAGTACCTGCAACATAAAAATATCTTCCGCTTAACCGGTAAAGCCCGCTAGTTATGTATGTAGATATACATTGCCATCCCCAGTTCAAAACCTTTATCGGTAGCGAACACCAGGTCGAGCGCAAAAACTGCTGGACCAACTTAAACTATGATCTTGATTTTAAAATTCTCGATTCACAATCCAGTTTAAGTCAGTTGGTAAATGGACAGGTAAAACTTGCCGTGGTGCCACTATATGCATTGGAAAATGTATTTGCCAAAGCCAAACTCATTCAGCTTGCAGCCGGACTTTCCTACAACGCCAAAAAAAGATTTCTGCAAAAGATTGAGCACGAAGAATACGGCTACTTCGAATTGATGCAAGCCGATATGAATCATTTGTTGAGTTCGGCCAACATCTCATCCGACAAACAATTTACATTACTCCGCTCCGGCAGCGACTTCGATGCCAACAGTCCGCACTTACAAATTATGTTGTGTGCCGAGGGCGGCCATAACTTTTACGACAATGGCCAACACTTTGGGCAAACGCAAAAAGTAATCGATCGGCTACTTTATTTTAAGTTACCCCAAAGTGTGCGGTTGGTGTACATCACCATCACACACCTGTCGCACTCTGAATTTTGTACACACGCCTTTGGAATGAAGATGCTCAAGAGCAATGCCTTCAACCCACAAGGCCGCGGCTTGAGTAATCTGGGCAAACGCTTTATCCGCGAAGCATTGAGCACCACCAATGGCAAGCGCATTCTCATCGATGTAAAACACATGAGTGTGCTTACACGCCAGCAGTTTTATGCGTTGCGTGCAGCCGAGTTTCCCGATGCGCCTATTATGGCTTCGCACATGGGCCTTACGGGTTGCTCGTGGCAACGCAAACCGGTGTGCAAGTACAAGTATGATAAGAAAGAAGCCTGTTACGAAGTAACCTACTACCGCCAACCCGGGGTGTTGGATACCTACTTCAACCCGTGGAGTATTAATTTATACGATGAAGACATTATAGAAATACTTTCATCCAATGGATTAATCGGGTTATCGCTCGACCAACGCATACTCGGGTGTGGTACGCCCGCCAAAGAATTGGTAAGCCCCGATGAATTTAAAGACACCGACTTTGCACCCATAGCCGAACCGCGCCTGCACCAGTTGCGCGTGGAAGACTATGATGACCCCGAAGAAGTAAAAGCCTGGCACCTGCGCCACTTGTGCAATCACATTTTACACATTGTAAAAGTAGGCCAACCCATAGTAGGAGATCGCGTGTGGAAACAAATTGCCATTGGCTCCGACTTCGATGGACTGATTGACCCCATCAACTACACGACCCATGCCGGGGCTTTTAAATTTTTGTTTGCTGGTTTGGTAGAGTGGTTGCCACGCATGGCCGTGCATGCCGGTGTGGAAATTTCGCCAACGGATTTACAACAATTAGTAAAGCAAGTAATAGGGGAGAATGCAGTGGAGTTTTTGAGGAGGAATATTTAAACATTTATACGGAGTAAGCCGAAAATCCGAAGAAGAGTAGGCGAGAAACGAGAACTGATATCATATGAAATATTTTACCATCAGTCTGTTATTTATCATGGTTATCCAAATAACAAATGGACAGACACCCAGCATCAAAACAGTAAAGCAAGAATTTAGGTATAAACGTGATCTTGGCAGGGCTGAACTTCAACATTTGAAAAGAAGCACTGGAAATGAAAAGCAACTTTATCGAAGATATGGTAGAAACATTAAGGACATCCTTTATGATTTTCATAAAAAAGAATTCATTTATATAAACTCACATTCAGATACAATTGCTAATCCTCCTTATGAAATCCACGAAATGGATGGGATAGGAATTAAAATCATTAATATCAATCCATTTGTGTATACAGTTGATTTAATTGAACTTCAGGGCGATCAAATTAGCAATGAAAAATTGCTTGAAGCAGCACGAACAAACTCTTTACAATTTCAAACAACTCAATTTAAAGAATTAGCCCTTAACTCAATTCTTATAACTAATGGTGATAAAGATGATAGTGACTCGGTTACCTTAATAAAAAATGAATTAAATCTTAAAGCAGCAAGGGGTGTTGCCAAAACGATAACTGACTTATCTAATCTGAAAAAGGAAAATGATTCTGAAATACAGATCATGCAGTTCAAGATAAAAAATAAAGTTGATCCACTAACCCAAGATAGCATTCAGGAGGTACAACTTAGAATTTTAGGATTTGATCTTGATAGAAAGAAAGAAGTAAAAACAGATTTAGATGAGCGAATTGCTCAACAAAAAAAGTATTTCGCAGATCTAAAAATTGATACTCTTGCCGCAATTAGTGACATAGAGACTACAAAACTAAAAATACGAAGTAAGCCCACACAAAAATCATTGTTGACAAAAAAGATGTTAACAGATTCTATTCAAAAAATTCGTGCAAATGTTATCAAAATTAATCGCTATGTGTTTCTGCATAATCAGATATTAAATAATTTAAAAACCTCCAGCAATAATTTTGATACAGTAAGTATTGAAATCAAAAAAGTATTAGAGTCAGTGGGATTTAGTAATGCAATGGAGATTCCGATAGCCTATTTTAAATCTCAGCAAGCAATTAGTGATGTATGTGATCATATTTATATTATGCTGGAAGATTTAGTGAAATTGGACTCGCAACGCACTTTAGATTATAGACTTGCACAAAAGGACATCATCAGTTTTATGGAAGTTTTCAGATCTTTTGACCATAATCAGTTAATTGCTCAAATCTCAGGAATGTTAGCATTGATACGTAGAGAAAACTTTGAAGTTGATTATCAAACGCTTTCCATTGCTGAAAATGCTGATTTTATAAGATATCGGATTCAGGTTAAACCGGTAAGTAATCCACTACCGAACTCAACAGGCCCATTTAATCTTGATATTTCCTTTTATATTAACGAAGGTCTTAAGTTGGACGTTAGCACGGCTATGCTTCTTGATTTCAATCTGGCCGATCCCAAGTTCTACTTTGAAAAATTTTCTACTTCTCAAACAGGCCAAACATTTGACTCCGTCAGGGTAAAGAAAAGCCCTAACACAGGCAATATAACGCCCTCAATAGCTTTGATGTTAAATGCATATAAAAGATCAAGTCTAAATTTTAAAGGTGGTGGCTCCCTTGGCTTTGGTCTTAGTTCTGATCTAAGATTTAGACTTTATGCAGGCCCTAGTTTAATTATCGGTAGGAAGGAACGAATAACCTTGAGTTCAGGCGTAGCATTTGGTGCCTTGCTCAGGAATGCCGATGGATTTAACGAAGGTACTGTGCTGGCTGACAATCCCTCGCTACCGACTTCAGTACCTATGGTACAAGATGCCTTTGACTTTGGATGGTACTTTGGTATTGGATTTAATCTGACTGGCAAAGACACAAAGGGCTTTATGGAAAAGGTAAAATTCAACTAACCGAAACTGGTGATGCCAATTTACATAATCGCTTAAGTGGATACTTATTTCTTCTCGGTAGAGTCCACCTTTTTAGGGACTCTGACTTAAAGCACTAGATATGAATGAGAAATGCTAAATATAAGCAAGTGAACGGCAGAGTTATAAGGCTGAGACTCTGCGATAAATAGAACACATAACAACTATGAACATATCTAGAATAGTCTTTTTCTTTCTACTCGCACACGCTTCCATAGCCCAGGAAGATGCCATCCTCCTTGTCATCTCTAATCAGGAAGTCAGAGTCTTGTTGGATGGTGTAGAAAAAGGTACAACCAAAGCCAACGCGGCCTTTCGGATAACCACCACAATCGGTGAACATTATGTAGAGGCTGAGCGATTAGGTACCGGAATCAGCCAAAACAAAGGCGAAATTGTTCAGCTGGAGGCAGGCAAGCAAAAGATTATTAAGCTGGAGTTTGCTGACCTTACTCCGGCTGTGGATGGTAACGCACTTCCGGTGGCGGAATTGAATTTTGCGCTGCCAGGATTAATGGAGGTCTCGGCTTGGAACGCTGAAAATGAGAACAAGGCATATCCCTATCCCGAGTATTATTATGCTTTTGAAAAAGGTGATGAGATCATTTTAGATCTCACCATGTCCAACAAAAAGGGAACCAATGTTATTCATGTATCTACTTACCCCGATGGCGTAGAGCGCTACACCAATCAAGCATTTACAGAACTTACCGACCTCCGAATCAAAGTGCCGGAGCGATCGATCTATCGCTTTGCATTTACGACCAATCATGCCTTTGCCCGAAATGCGTTTTTAAAAGTAGCGCGCAAGCCTGCTTCCTCCGAGACCTTGAATTTTAATACGAAGGTTACCTATAAACGAACCCTTACACCTGTTTCCGTGCTGGAGCCACAAAGCTTCTTTATTAATAGCGGCAGTAAAGCTTTTTTTAATGGCAAGTCAAGAATTACAGTTCCCGTTAACCTACCGGCCAATACGGTAGAGTGGTTTTACCGCTTCTCCGCATCTCGCGAGGCCAGCGACATTGAAAATGTTAAGAACAACTTTGGGTTGTTTGGCGAAGTAACCAAACTACTGTTTAACCTGACAGGCGTAGGTGCTGCCATTAATACATTGGCTATAGATAAACTTTCGCAACCTCCGGGGGCTAACTATTGCGACATCTATTTTCTGGAACACCAATACATTGGGTTGTTTGAAGCCAAGACCGATGATCAATGGCGATATTTAACCGAAGGCTCAAGAGAGAATTTTAAAGCGGGGAATGTTAAAGTGACTTGTTGTAATAGTGGCACGTATTATCTGGGCATTAAAAACCCTGATTCAACGTATGGAATTAATGTTTTAGTTGAGGTAGTAGCATTGGTAGGAAGTGATGGGTATGTAATGGAGAGTAAGTAGATTTAGACTAAGTAGAACACTTGAAATTTTAAGCTGAGAAATGAAAGGTAGTGAGAATAAAAATTTAGTATCCCCATCCTTTTCAATACAAGATGATCCACTTAATCAAGTGGTCTCATTTCAAAGTAATGCTTGGACTTCATTGAGTAAAGAGATGACAGTTGTCGAGGCACTAAATGATATAAAATCGGGTAAGTATAGAGATCAAGTATTAAGACTTCGTTCTATAATAAGAGCGGGTGACAAGGAAAATTATAATAGCCATAAGAAAAATTTGCCAGCAATTACTTTTTGTGCAGCTTTTAACGGTATCCGAAGAAAAGATCAAATCAAAAGCTACAATTATCTAATAGTTTTGGATATTGATAAATTACAGGATGGTGAAACTGAAAGAGTAAAAAATTGTCTGCTCAATGATTCATACATTTTTTCTTTTTGGGACTCCCCTTCTCAGGAGGGAATTAAGGGACTTGTATTCGTAAAATACTCGTTTATAGTAAATGAACAAAACGTTGATGTTGCGCATCGCAGTGCATTTAATAAACTGGCAAGCTATATTAAAGAAGCCCACAATGTGCATCTTGATAGTAGTGGAAGTGACACAACACGTTTATGCTTTTTCTCCTTTGATCCTTCTTTGTATTTAAAATCTGAAATCAAAGAATTCAGTGTAAACGAGTCAGATATTATACGACAATCTAACTCGAATGAGAAAAGAACTAATCTTGTAAAGCAAATTAGTATTAGTGACCGAGATACACTGTATAATCCTAAGGATAGAAATGATTCTAAAGATAGATCTACAATTCAATCAATCATAAAGTATTTAGAAAAGAGAAAACTCTCAATCACTTACTCATACAATCAATGGTATAAAGTAGCTATGGCAATTTCAAGCACTTTCACATATGACATTGGTGAGAAGTACTTTTTGAAACTTAGCTCTTTTGATAAAGAGAAGTTCGATAGAGAGAACTGTTCAAGTTTTTTGATGAATTGCTATGAATCAAGAAGCGGGACAATCAATTTTAGTACGATTGTTTATTATGCTAACGAGAAGGGTTATTTAACAAAAAAACAGAGAGAAAGGGGTTCTGAGGTGGCAGATGAAAATCTGTCACAAGTTTCATCCTCGTAACGGTTTAATTCACTTACCAGAGGACGTAAAAAAGTGAGCGACATATGTCAGTATCTTTGCCAGAATGGCGGCTTTAATAGCCTTTCAGGAACCCCTTCTCTCTTTTTTAACATTATGATATGAGAAGCTTTGAAGAATATTTAAATGAGGATGCAATAATTGGCTATTTATGTAAGCTAAGAGCTGAGCTTGCCAATGATCGAAATGAAAAGCACCTCATCCATTTATTGACTGATTCGGAGAAATTCAATTATCACATAAATGATAACGTTAAATACACCAACCCATCTGAGAATTCCATAAATGAATTTAATCTGTATAAAAGTAAGTTCGTTTCTGACTTAAGCAAGTTGTTTCCAAGCAGAAAAAGATGGGTAAAACTAGGTGAACGTGCTCGGAATAGATGGAATGAAAAACAACCAATTTCTTCTTGCGACCGAAATATTTATTCTTTACTCAAAACGATTAAGCGCTATAGAAAGAAGTCCCCTCACGAGACTTGGCTAAAAGAACTTGATGCATTTATATTGGATGTTAAGATCTCCGCTACAAGCGAAAAATATAAAATAGCAGCACCTGTTGTATATCCGAAATTAAGAGATAAGTTAAACTTTAAAGACAAAAATAAGTGTAGGCCTATTTCTTTGTTTTCGCTTAAGGACAGGATTATTCTGAGTATCACTAACAAATTTTTAACTGAGTTATTTGATGCGTATTTTGAAGATTGTTCATATGCTTTTCGCTCAAAGAAGAACAAAGCTGGTGTTTCTAGACTGACACATCATGACTGTATAAAGGAGATAATCGAATTTAGAAGAATAAATGAGGGAAATGAACTTTGGGTTGTCGAGTGTGATATGGATAAATTTTATGATTCTGTAAATCATAAAGTTATTATTGAGCAATTCTTTAGATTTATTGAAAAAGTTAGACAAGGCTATCCCGAATTAAACCTTGTTAAGCCAACGCATGTATTTATGGAGTTCCTGAGAAGCTACTCTTTTAATAAAAATGTTCTGCCGCTGAATGACAATTTTGATTACTGGGAGCAGTACAAAATTCCACGAGGTGAATTCGCTTGGGTTTCCGATCAATTCAAAAAACAAGGATACTATTTCGATATTGATTCAGAAAGAATAGGTATTCCACAAGGAGGTGCTTTATCGGGCCTTATTGCAAACATCGTTTTAGATGCTGCTGATAAAGAAGTTTTGAAGACTCAAGCATTTTATATTCGATTCTGTGATGACATGATGGTAATACACTCAAACAAGGAGGAGTGCGAAAGGGCCAAGCAGATTTATGTAGAATCACTTGAAAAATTAAGACTTGTTCCACACTCTTTCTGTGAAAACTCAAAACTCTTTGTCCCACGACTTCAAGCGAAGAAGAATTTACCAATAAATACAGTTCAGCCATTTTGGAATGAAAAATCCAAAGGACCTTACAAATGGGGTCCTCTACAAGAGGATTGTTTTCCTTGGATAGGGTTTGTCGGATACGAGCTACACTTTCAGGGACACATTCGAGTCCGAAAAAGGTCACTCAAAAAGGAGCTTACTAAACAAAGAGAAATTATAGACCAAATAAGGAAAGCAATAGCTGATAAAAGGAGAAAAAGTATTGGTTCTATAGCTGAATCGGCAATACATAGATTGGTTGGAATGTCCGTTGGTAGAGTTACCTTAAGAAATTATGATTCCATTTCGAATGATTTATGTTGGAAAAATGGTTTCAGAGAATTGTTCTTGAACCCACATTCTACGAAACAAATGAAACAATTGGACAGATATAGAAATAAGTTGTTCTATGATTTAGAAAGGGATTTAAAAGGGCTTAAAGAAGAGGAAAAGGTTAAAGAAGAAGTACCTTCTAAGCGAAGACAAATTATTCACTTTGATAAGCCATTTAGTTACTTTTATCAGGTTTTAGAAAGGAATAGCAAGAATAAACATTAGAGATCATTTAAGTGTCGTACTTGATAAATCAATTCAAGTGAGATGCTTGTTTGTATTCAAAGCTAATCTTTATGCTCCTTAGCTTTTTGAGTTTATTGCAGAAGTATTTTGGTAGATAAACTTATCTTTGTGTAAATGAGAAAAATATTCATTTCCTACAATACATCAATGCCACAAGAGCAAAGCCTTGCTTTGAGACTTCAGACGCTTAGCTCACTGTATGGTTTGCATGTATCTTTGCCAGACCGTGTTGGTTCAACTTCAATGAAGGAGTCGACAAAAGAGCGCATAGCATCCGCTGAACTCTTCATCGTCTTTTCTACAATAAGCCTTTCAAAGTCAGTAAAAGATGAGATTACGTACGCCAGAACGTTGTACAAACAGATTGTAGTTGTTTATGATAAAGATGTTCCTCGCAATTTAAAGCTTTCAGGAGTTAAGGAAATAGAATACGATAGAAAAAAAGACACCCCAGACAAGGTATTAACTGAGATATTAAAAGAAATTG
>DPSB01000304.1 GCA_003537495.1 Cytophagales bacterium
AATTCTTCCAAACTGATAGGTCTCAAAAAACGTATGTATACCTTTTATTTCACTATACCTTCCATCAAAAGTCTTAACAGAATTTGAACTTAAATTGAAAGGTACCTGACTTGGAATTTCAGGAACACCTTGGGCGTAAAGCCTACTTGAACATAAGATTAGTCCAAAAACAATTGCTACTTTCATTTTTTAAAGGTAAGAACTGTTTTATATCTTTTCAAGAGCTCAACTATTTCTACAACGCCTTCCTCAAATACACATTTCCATACTTCGATTCGAAACTGTACCGCGGACCAGTGCCGGGCTTAGCTACCACTTGCGTATGGAAGTCTTTAAACTCTGAACCCGTAAATTTAAAATCGAGGTTAGAATAAATCTGACCATAACCGGTTTCTGCCAATAATTCGCCCGTAGTTTTTTCCTGAACGGTTACATCAACCCCACCATACGTAGCTTTTACCGTTAGCGGACCAAAAAAATTCTTTACTTCCGCCAATCCATACACACACTCCAGTTTGGTCTCCATTCCCCGTGGCACTTTTATTTCCAGCACGATGTCCATATCAACACCCCAAGACTTGATATTAAAATTGCTACCGGTTTCTTCGCAATACTTTTTATAATCGGCTTCCGATTTAAATGTTAATCGTTCTGTTCCGCGCACTACGGTAATACGTTTGGGTAGTGATTTCAAGTTTTTAATCCGGTTTTCGATGTACACCGTATTGTTAGATGCGGATTGTTCCAATTCAAAAGCATCATCATGCTCACCACCATTAATGCTTATCGTTCCGGTAATGGAGATTTCGTTTTTATCCCAAGTGCTGATCTTAACCAGTTCTGGATAATCAAAGCGAAATGAAACCTTTTGGCCAGCCGTTACCGCGTAACTTTTGTTTACCGGAGTTTGCGCCATGGCAACTCCGGTAAATAACATGAGTGCGATTAGCGTTCTCATTTTTTGCGCAGGTAAATTTTACCGTAATCTGCACGAATATCTATGCTTAGGCCGCCACCGTTAAGCTTACCATTTACCTTGTCGCTATACTGTACCCAATTACCTTGTTTCTCAATTTCGATGTTGAACTCAGGGCCAACAAAGATTTCTCCATACGAAGTGCTTAGTTTAAGATTAGCCTTAGTAGCTGGTGGCAACGCAACATCTACGTAATCATAAACTGATACGATTGAGATGGGGCCTTTTATATTACCACCCAAGCTGGCTTCGATGTGGCCATATACGCTTTTAATAGTAAGCGGCCCGGTTACGTTTTCCAATTCTATGCTGTTGTAGGTTGCCGAGACTTCAATCTCATTCTCCATATTCTTAAAGGTTACTTTACCCCCGTATTGCGATTGATGACTGAATGAAACAATCACACCTTTGGGTACCAGAACCTTAATGTCGGGGGCATTCATTTTTTTCAATTGATTTACCTCCACTACATCCCCCTTTTGGGTTACATTAATTCCGAGACCGGTGTTATCATCGAGGCCCATTCCATTAATGGGGCGTAAGCCTTGCGCGCGTTCATCTTTGCTTTCGCGATTATCGCGTGAGGAAAAAATGATCTCGTTACCACTATGACCCTCCACCGTTACCCGGCCGATGTTCAATTCCAAACGACCTGTACTTTTTGCCACCTTAAACTCCTGCGCAAATGCTGTTTGTACTGCCAGCCAAACACATATTAAAACCAATACCTTTTTCATACTTATCTTTTTTAATTTTTCTGATTCAAACTTTATTTATCTATTCAAGTCTCTTGCTTTGCGTTCTGCAGTGCGCATTACGAGAGTTTCAATATTCCTGCATGGGCTTCGTCTTTTACAGCTTTCAGCGTACCCGCATCGCGGGTAATTTTTTCCAATTGGTTCAGCACACCTTTTTCTTTCATTGTAACCAGTAACTGAATTAAGGCTATCTGCACCACTGGGTCTTTCTGTGTTTTAAGCGAACTGATTAATTCATTTCGAACTTGTTCTTCGTTGCTAAACTTACCAAGCGCATCAAGCGCGGCCAGACGCACATTGGTGTTTACATCTTCGTTCATGGTTTTTACCAGCACGTTTACAATTTCATCATCGGGTTTCTCCATTTCGTAGGCAACCGAAACGCCAATCATACGCTGGCTGGCCGAAAGCTGGTTATCCATCATAGCCAACATCATTTGCCGATTCTCTTCCAGTTCTTCTTCTAATCTTGCAAGCCTATCTGCCTCCACATTACTTTGGTTGATTTTATAACCAATCGCTAAACCCACCATCAGCAATACAAAACCGGCAGCAACCCGGTAAACCACTGACGAAAAGAAAACTGTTTTAGTTGCCTTGGCTTGTGATACAATTTCTTCTTGCAAGGCTTGTTCAAAGTTGGCCTTCAATTTTCCGGAAGGTTCCAGCACATGGGCTTCGTTCATGGCCCCAATAACTTCAGTAAGTTGATTGTAAAGATTACGAACCGCTTCGTTGTGCAGCAATTCGTTTTCGATAGCGGCCCGCTCGGCTGCATCAGCTCTTCCATCAATGTAATCAATCAACCTGCCTTCCCACTTTTGCTTATCCATAGGTTATGCATTTTCGAGTTCAAAATAATTTTCGCGCAACTGGCCAATAGCGCGGTGCACTTTCACTTTTACATTGGCCACCGACATATTTAAAAAGCCGGCTACCTCTTCATACTTCAAATGCTGGAAGCGTGTAAGCACGAGTAACTCCCGGTAATCGTCCGGCAGTTGAGCCAGTGCCCGAATCAACCGCTTTTCGGTTTCTTCCTGTTCCAGTGCTTCGGTCAGGTCGGGCAAGCTTTCGTGTAATTTTTCCACTTCCATGTTGGCAGGTTTTAGCTGCTTTTGTTTCTGATAGTGATCCGCAAAGGCATTACGTGCCATTTGGTAGATCCACGATTGAAATTTCATTTCGGGGTTGTAGGAGTGGCGATACTTAAGCAGCCGCAGAAATACATTCTGGGTTAAGTCTTCCGCAACATCGCGGTCGCCCGTCATCCGAACCAGGAAATTGAAAATCCGTTTATGAAACCGGTCGAAAAGCAAAGAGGCCTGTTGCAGGTTGCCGTTTTTTACGGCTTCCATTATCTGTTCATCGCTCATCAGGTCAATACTTTTATCGGGTTTCGGCATTAGTTACCGGAAGGGTTAACAAAGGTTACACAGTTAAGGTAGAAATTTTAAGAATCAAACTCATTAATTAATAATGAATGTCTAAAGGCAAGTAAGCTATCTTAAAAATACTTGTACCTTAGATTTTTAATTAAATGAACATGATAACCAAAACCACCCGCAGAAAATTTATAGCCAGCGCATCTTTGTTAACTTTGGCCCCAGCTTTAAACGCTGCTGCTATGGATCAGGATAAAAATGTACTTGTTCACCACGTGTTTTTCTGGTTGAAGAACCCTAACTCAAAGGAAGACCTGGCTAAACTGATAGCCGGAGTAAAATCGCTTTCTAAAATCGAATCGATTCAATATATCCATGTGGGTGTTCCGGCCAGCACCGAAAAACGTGATGTGGTAGATAACAGCTATGCGGTTTCTGAACTCATGTTCTTTAAAGACCTTGCCGGGCAGAAAACCTATCAGGATCATCCGCTACATCAAAAATTTATTGCTGAGTGCTCGCTCCTGTGGGAGCGCGTGGTGGTGTACGATACCATTAACGGTTAATTACGTCAGCCACTGTTTGAAGGCCGTAACTTTTTCGCGGCTCAACTCCAGTTCAACCGTATGAGGTGGTTTAAGGTGTATATTAAGGCCTTTATGTGTGGTTTTTAAACGAGCTACACTTTTAATGTGGACAAGATGTTGTCGGTTTACCCGATAAAAAACGGCAGGGTCCAGTAGCGACTCCAGTTCGTCCATGGTATGGTGGTCGCTCAAAAGTTTTTCTCCGGAAACGGTATTAATGAATATCAATTCTTCTTTGCTGAAGAAAGCGATGTCGTTTACTGACACCGGAACGAAATTGTTTCGTTGCATGGAAAGAAAGCGCTCTTTGTATTTACGAGGTTCTGTAAAGTGATGCATTAAGCTAAGTAACGATTCAGTGTGTGCGCCCGCTGCCAGCTTTTTAAACTTGCTGAGTGCACGCTCCAATTCCTTTTCGTCAATTGGTTTTAACAGGTAATCGATGCTATTGAGTTTAAACGCACGAATGGCATACGCATCGTAGGCGGTAGTAAAAATAATTGGACAGTTTACTTTTTGCTTTTCAAAAATTTCAAAACTTACGCCATCTGCCAATTGAATATCAGAAAGTATAAGTTGCGGTTGCTCATTTTCGGCAAACCACGTTTTGGCCTGCTCTACACTCCCCAGCGTTGTTAGAATTTGTGCATCAGGTTCAAGTTTCAATACTAAATTGCGAAGGTCTTTCGCTACCAACGGCTCGTCTTCAATTATTAAAATATTCATAGCAAAGGCACTTTTATGGTGAAGAACGCATCTGTGTTTTCAATTACAATTGGTTTGCCGGCTTGATATTGATATAGTTTATTCAGGTTTTCAAGACCTTGCTGGTTCGAATCTTCAACTTGCTTTCGTACTTGTATATTATTACGCACCACCAGGTAATTACTTTCGGTATAAACCTGAATGCTCAGCGGTCGGGCTACTTCAATTACGTTGTGTTTAAAGGCATTTTCCAACAAAACCTGTAGCGTAACCGGAACCAATTGCTTATCTAAATCTTCAGGGCGCGTAACAACTTGAATAGACAATGCCTTGTCGAAGCGGGTCTCCGCCAGAAAAGTATAATTCCGAATAAAATCCAGTTCGGTTTGCAGCGATACCAGATTCTGTTCTTTGTGTTGCAACACATAGCGATAGACTTTTGATAAGTGCTGCAGAAATTTAGAAGCCAGTTGCTGATCTTCCAGGATTAAACTATTAAGCGAAGCTAACGCATTAAACAAAAAGTGCGGATTGAGTTGATTCTTGAGATTTTCAAACTGCACTTGTGTCTTTTCTTTCTCCAGACGTTCCGCTTTTAATAACTCTTCTTTCCATTTGCCAATAAAGTAGGCAATGAAAAAACCCATGTTCACAATGCTCGGAAAAAGAATGTATCCTGCCCACGTTAAAGTGAGAAATAGTTGATCAACAGTTATGGGTAGGTTGGGTTCACCATAATAATAGATAAGAATGCGGCTGATCAATCCGAAAACAGTTCCGAGCGCAAGTTGAATAATAATGCGCATGGCAACATTCCGACCATAAGGATAAACGCGATCCAGAAATAAACTAATGCCTCTTAGTATTTCCCAACTGAGAAAAACTATTGGTATCGAAACTAAAAAAACCTTGAATTGAAATTCAAACGAAAACAAATCCACAACTGCAAGGCGTACCAAAAAGCCCAATACGCATAAACCTAGTATTATACCATAGGTTCTTACCAATGTATTCCAATTTCTATACTTGAGTGGTG
>DPSB01000258.1 GCA_003537495.1 Cytophagales bacterium
GTTATGTCTTTTATTTTGTCACTTGTCAACTCATTAGAAAGGGAATTCCGGTGGCCTAGCAGGTTTGTATTTGATTTTTAATGTCGGGTTTTAAATAAGTCATTTAAATTTCTTTAATTTAGATCAAGGCATTTTCAGTTTGCTGTTTATTTAACGATTTAGCTGAGCTAGAGGTGGTTATAAATGTCATATTATGGTTACACGGGTAATAATATTCTTGATTATAAATTTTGCCGCACTAGCCTTAGGTGGCCTTTTTACAACAGACGGTGTACAAAGCGAATGGTACCGGCTGCTCAATAAAGCACCCTGGACTCCTCCAGGTTGGGTCTTTGGATTTGCATGGACCTTTATCATGATTTGCTTTGCTTTCTATGTTTCATATTTATGGAATCATCGGCAGCAAAGGGCAAAACTGCTAATACTGTATACTTTACAATTGGTATTGAATATATCATGGAACCCCGTATTCTTTTCATTGCATGAAACCAATACGGCATTGCTGATCATTGTGATGTTGACAATATTGATTGGGTATATGCTTTTTGCCTATTACAGTAAAATCGGAGTCAGGTCATTACTGGTTGCGCCTTATTTCATTTGGTTAATTATTGCTACTTCATTGAATGGATATATTTGTTTGCGTAATTAGGTTAGGTTGATGTAAATGAGGGTGTGTTTGGTTAGTTTCAAATTTATTTTATGAATACCTTAATTGCCTCAGGAATTGCTCATGATATACCTGATGACATGCAGGCGGCATTAACGCGAAATGCCGTCGTTCTTGAACTTTGGAACAACCTGACTGCCATTCAACGTAATGAATGGATATGCTGGGTTACAATAGTCAAAAAGGAAGAAACCAGGAACGAACATATCAGGAGAATGTTGGAAGACTTGAAAGATGGAAAGAAAAAGCCATGTTGCTGGCCTGGTTGCCCGCATCGAAGGGAATCGGCAAAAAAGTGGTTTAAATGATTATTATATGAAAACGACATCTGCTCAGGATCGGAAAATCGCCAGCATGACATTTGCATCCGTTTATCCGTATTATGTCGGCAAAGTGGAGAGAAAAGGGAGGACATCAGATGAATTACACCTGGTCATTGAATGGTTAACTGGATTTGAAGTTGGGGATTTGAAGAAAATGATTGAAGATAAAGTGACATTTGAAACCTTTTTTAATATGGCTAATCTGCATCCCAACGCAAATTTGATAACAGGCCTGATTTGTGGTTACCGCATTGAAGAGATAGAAAACCCTCTGACCAGGAAGGTCAGGTATTTAGATAAACTGGTGGATGAACTTGCCAAAGGTAAAAAGCTGGATAGAATATTAAGGACAAACGGTCAGAAATGACATTGCTTTATAATGAATTTTATAATCTTTTGCAAACAGGTTTCTTGTTCATGTTACCAATATTTTATCTTTATTTCTTTAGATAAGGATTAATCTGGCTGCATTTTTTATTAAACATTTATCTTAAACTTTCATGAAATACAGTATTTCAACATTTTCATTGTTTTTCGTTTTTCTCTTTCAATCCAGTTGCCTTGCCCAGGATGCAGATGTATTTAAGCCACAGGAGGTTTACCGATCAAAACATTTAATTATTATACAGATAGCCCGGAATTCGTTTCAGCATATTTCCTTTTTACAAACCAATGATTTTGGGAATGTCCCTTGCAATGGCCTTGTTGTAAAAAGTGGCAATGAAGCTATTGTCTTTGATACGCCAACCAATGATTCAGGTTCAATTGAATTGATTAAGTGGATCAGTGAATCCATTCATTGCAAAGTAAAGGCTATTATACCGACACATTTCCATAATGATTGTTTGGGTGGGTTAAAAGAGTTTAAAAAGGCACTTGTCCCATCTTTCGCAAATCAAGAAACCATCAATCTTGCCGTTTTGAATAAATTCGAAGCCCCTCAAAATGCTTTTAAAGATTCGTTGAAACTTAGTATGGGCAATGAATTGGTAGAAGTGAGGTTTTTTGGAGAAGGACATACAAAGGATAATGTAGTAGGGTATTTTCCCTCAGACAGAATTATGTTCGGTGGTTGCCTGATCAAGGAACTCAATGCAAATAAAGGTTATTTGGGAGATGCAAATGTGTTGGATTGGTCTGCAACTGTTAGGAAAATCAGGGGTTTTTACCCGGATGTTCAATTCGTTGTTCCAGGGCATGGCGATTTTGGAGGAAAAGACTTACTTGATTATACCATCAACCTGTTTGAGCAAAAATAAAAACTTTATTCTTGTAAGTTTATTTCCAGAATCTCGTCAGCATGTATTAATCCTTTTATTTCTTCAGGACTTTTGTGTAGTTGATATAGCGTAAAATTTTGCGTGTTGTTTTTTTGTTGCTGTTAAGTGCCATGCGGCTTGATTTCAGTTAACACAGGTAATTGCGCGATTCCAATGCTTAAAAAAAATATTTTAATTGTAGATTTGATGACATTGATAAGTAAATTATCTGAATGAACCTGACCATAGAAAATATCCTTTTTGTTGGTTCACTGTT
>DPSB01000565.1 GCA_003537495.1 Cytophagales bacterium
CCAGTATTTCGTTTCGTTATTATTCCCGCACCGCTCAGCGGGTATATGTGTCAGGTGAATTTCTGAACGCACCGGTTAAAATGAATAAGGACACTTCGGGTGTGTGGAGCGTGACAGTGCCTCCGGTGCAACCTGATATTTATCCGTACAGCATTTGGGTCGACAGTGTGCAGATGGCCGATCCCAATAACACGTACATTTTTGCGAATGAAAGATTTAAGCGCAGCATTGTAGAGATACCGGGTGACAAGCCTTTGATTCATTCTTTACAGAACGTTCCACACGGAAAAATCAGTTACCGGTACTATAAATCATCTACGCTGGGCAGCACACGCCAATTATTAGTGTATACACCGCCTGGTTACGATGCCAACGGAAAAACAAAGTATCCTGTCTTGTACCTCATTCATGGCGGATCCGATACGGAAGAAACGTGGACAAAAGTAGGTCGTGCCAATTTGATTGCTGATAATTTGATCGCGCAGGGCAAAGCAAAGCCGATGATCATTGTAATGCCATACGGAAATGTTCGGCCGAAGCCGATGGCAGATTTTACTAAAGATGTGGTGAATGATATTATTCCCTTTGTGGAAGAAAACTATTCAGTCATGAAAGAAAGTAAAGGTCGTGCTGTTGCAGGTTTTTCAGTAGGAGGTGGGCAAACACTTAATATAGGCTTAACGAACCCCGATAAGTTTGCTTATGTGTGTTCCTATGCACCATACACGGCTACCGATGAATTTAAAAACAATTTTACCAATTGGTCGCCTGATGCAAACCGCATGAACAAGCAATTGAAACTGTTTATCATTAGTGTGGGTACTGAAGATTTTCTATATGAAAGTGTGAAGCAAAACATAGCCATGTTTAAAGAAAAGAAATTAAACGTAGAGCCTTTGATAGTTTCTGGTGGCCACACGTGGATGAACTGTAAACTATTTTTGGCAAACTCATTACAGCAGGTTTTTAAGTAGGGTAGTTGTTTCAAAATAGATGATCATTATGTTTCAAGATTTGCCCGTAATTATGCAATGTCAGTTGGTAATTCGAATGGCTGCCACATGTATTGTTTTTTCATTCGTGCTGCTTACTGTAAGTTGTAGCAGCGATTCAGTTGGCGAGCATTCAAGCTGGTCGCATTATGGTGGAAATGCGGATCAGTCCAAATATTTTGAAGCGAAGCAAATCACCAAAGAAAATGTAAATCAATTGGAAGTTGCCTGGCATTACCCGGTTGCTGATGATGCCCTGTATAGTTTTAGTCCCATCATTGCTGATACACTCATGTTTGTGTATGCTAAAAATTATTCGCTGGTAGCCTTGCATGCCGTTACCGGAAAAGAAATCTGGATTCACACAGATTTACGAGGCATTTCAAGACGAGGAATAAATTATTGGGAAAGCAAAGATAAGAAAGACAAGCGCCTGGTCTTTACGCTCAATCATACACTTCAGGTTATTGATGCGCTTACCGGAAAGTCCATCCCTTCATTTGGGAAAAATGGTTACGTAGATCTGCGTGAAGGGTTGGATCGTGATCCAACATCGGTTCGCAGAATACAGGCCATGATGCCGGGTGTAATATTTGAAGACTTGTTGATTTTAGGATCAGCACCAGGTGAAAATTATTTTTCACCTCCGGGTTATGTACGCGCATACAATGTGATTACCGGAGAGTTGGTTTGGACATTTCACACCTTACCACAACCCAGTGAATTTGGTTATGAAACCTGGCCAAAAGATGCCTACAAGTATGTAGGTGCTGTAAATGTTTGGAGTGAAATGACAGTTGACAAAACAAGAGGTATTGTTTTTCTGCCGGTAGGATCACCCACGTATGATTATTATGGTGCTGACCGCGAGGGTGCAGGCTTGTATGGTAATTGTCTTGTTGCAGTTGATGCGAAGACAGGCAAACGCTTATGGCATTATCAAACGGTACATCACGATTTGTGGGATTATGATCTGGCTTCAGCACCGCAATTGCTTACCATTACGAAAGATGGAAAAAAGATTGATGTAGTAGCGGTTGCAACCAAACATGGTTTTGTGTTTGTGTTTGATCGAGAAACCGGTGAACCGGTTTTTCCAATCGAAGAAAAACAATTTCCGGCAAGTGAAATGCCCGGTGAAAAAGCATGGCCCACACAACCAATACCCTCACTTCCGGATTTCACCAGACACTCCGTTACCAAAGAAACACTTAACCCGTATTTCTCTGAGGAATTGAAACAACAGTGGTATCAGCGTCTTGATTCAGCTCAGTCCGGATTGTTTCTTCCGCTTTCTGATAAACGCGAGTCAATCACAATGCCCGGTGCATTGGGCGGTGCCAGTTATGGCAACACGGGCGCCAATGCCGAAAAGGGAATTATGTATATCATGGCGCAGGAGTATGCATCTGTTTATAAACTTTCGAAAGTGGTGCCGGTTAAACCGAACTTATCCGATAGTGAACTTAAAAACCTAAATGCGTTCTACAATACTTCGTGCATGGCATGCCATGGTAAAGAAATGAAAGGCAGTGGGGCAGGTCCATCCTTGATAAATGTTGGTCAACGTTATTCATACGATGAGTTCAAAACATTGGTAACAGAAGGTCGTGGAAGGATGCCTGGCTTTGTGCATGTGGATGATCCTACTTTGTTTGCACTATACCGGTACCTGGGTGGAATGCCATTTCGTATTCCCGGTAGTAAAAATTCAGGTGAGAAAATTCAAGGGCCTGTTGTTGCTTCGGGTGGCGCGAAAGTTATTCCTGATTCTGTTCGGGTTGCACCTATGGCAGACTATCCCGAAGATGTACCGCATCCGGAAAATCGATACACCACACCTTACGGAACCGAATGGCAAGCATTGGCTACGCCACCCTGGGCCTCCATCTTTGCATACGATCTGAATACTGGAACAATCAAATGGAGAAAGCCGATCGGGTTGGATTCAGCTTTTTCCAAAGGAGATAAAACGACTGGAGCTCCGAGTGGTACAATCCGCAAAGGAATGGTGATTACTTCAACCGGAATTGTTTTTGCCACCGGCAAGGGTGGTATGGTGTATGCGTTTGATGCTGAGAATGGAAACATATTATGGGAGACTACGCTCAGCAATGAATCGACCGGACAGCCTGCAATGTATGTGATAAACGGAAAACAATATTTGGTTATCAATGCATCGAACCGGTTTGAGCCGGGTGGTTATGATTTTTCGAAACGACCTGGAGCATTACCAAAAGGCTATGTCGTGTATGCGCTTCCGGATAAATGAAAGTTGTAACAGCATAAAATTTAGTTTGAACATAAACCAAAGAGAAATGAAAAGTACACTAACAGCGCTATTGTTTGCATTGGTGATGTTTGGTTGGGCGCAGCCACAAACTAAAAGTGAACGTATCATTCATAATGATCCCACCAAGTATAAAGAGCTATCCGCGGTACATGCTGGTGCGGGAAAAATGGGATTCACGCAATTGGTTGGTCGAAACGATTTGGTGTCTAATTTTCTTTACCTGCACGCAGGAGTTATTCAACCAAAGTCGGGTATCGGTCATCATTTTCACCACAGCATAGAAGAAATGTATGTGCTTTTGAATGGAGAAGCTGAGTTTACGGTAAATGGTCGTACCTCTAAATTAAAAGCTCCGGTTCTAGTTCCATGTAAATTGGGCGATGCACATGCTATCTATAATCCGACAGGTGAGCCTTTGCGTTGGTTAAACTTTGCAGTTTCTAAAACAAAAGCGGTAGGCGATGCTTTTGATCTGGGCGATGCACGTGTAGGAGCAACACTGGATAAGATACCCGTGTTTGTATCGTATCACTTAAAACGTGATGGCTTGAAAGATGCCAATCATACTTATGCCGGTAATGGAGCGCTGAGTCGCAGAGCTTTTGGCCCTGAAATTTTCAGTACCAATTGGAATCATGTCGACCAAGTAGTTATACCAGCCGGTAAATCCATTGCACCGCGCACGCTGGAAGGAATTGAAGAAGTTTATTATGTGGTGAAGGGCTCGGGTAGTCTAACAGTGGGTGAAAACACAAAACCTATTGTGGCTGACGATGCATTTACCGGTTCGCTGGGCGAAACGCTTGCAATTACCAATACGAGTAGCGGAGATTTAGAATTACTGGTGATTGGTATTGCTGCATCGTCAAGCAAAGATCCTAATTGGTTTAAGCCATTAACCAAACCAAAAGCCATTGTACTTCAAATGGATTTTACAGTGCCAAAAGAAAATGCCGAAGCTTTTGAAAAAATGTATTATTC
>DPSB01000653.1 GCA_003537495.1 Cytophagales bacterium
ACTTGGCATCGAAGGTATAAAACTCGTATTGTTTGTTGATGATGATTTCGCCTGGCAACGAGGCTTGTGCCGGTTCGTTTCCGAGAATGGCACATTCAATTTCTCTGCCGGCAATAAATTCTTCAAACAAAATGCTGTCATCATATCTGTAAGATTCCTTTACAGCAACTTCAAAATCAGCTTTGGATTTTACTTTTGATACACCTACAGACGAACCGAGGTTTGACGACTTTACCATGAACGGCAAGCCGATCTCCTTCACTACTTCTTCAAACGAGTATTGCTTTGCATCGGAGTAATACGAGTATAAAAAGCGATTTACCGGAAGCCCAGCTTCTTTTAGCAAACGTTTAGCTACGAGTTTGCTCATCGACATAGCCGAACCACTTACTCCGGTTCCAATCATAGGTATATCCATGGCTTTGAGCAAACCCTGTATGCTGCCATCTTCACCATCGGTACCGTGCAGTACCGGAAAAACGAGATCAACGGAAAAACTTTTTCCCGATGCGGTGGTAAAAACCGGTGCCCCGGGATTGAGGGCTAATGAAAGTGGTTCGCCTTGCTCTATTTCTTTGCTTACCGTTTCGGTTTTATACCACACTCCGCTTAGCGCGATACCGATGGGAATGGGTTCGAAACGATTTTTATCGATGTATTGAAAAATATTGCGGGCCGAATTGATCGAGACTCCGTGTTCAACGGATCGACCTCCGTACAAGATTGCAATTCGTGTTTTAGTCATGCCAAATTAAAACTCAAAGATGTTCAAATAACTTAAGGATGACAACCCTATTCGGGCGAATGAAATTCAGGTTGCGAACCCACAAGGTCATTAATTTACTTGAAGGAAAGTGACTTTTGATCCGTGACAGCATCCCAAAATTTCGTTCCGTCCATTCCAACTTGATATGATAGGAGGCTCCGCTGGAGCCTGTGTCGAATAATTCAAATAGTATTTTAACAAATTGGCATTTATAGCAATCATAATTACTCTAAACAAAACAGTGACTGTATTTCGGCTTTCAGGCATCATTTTGCTTCGGAGGAGCAACCTGTTTGTAGGGATGATAGCATATACAATTCTGGCTACTTAGGAGCCACCTGAAATTCCGTTTTGGTAATGTTGCCATAATGATTAGGAGGCTCCGCTGGAGCCAAATTATTCAAACTGAATTGAATCCTACAATCAGGTTGCTCCTTCGGAGCAGGAATGTAAGATCTTCTATCAGGAGTCTTTTTATAGGTCAGGGTGATGTTACCGCGTTAACCATACCCGTTCGGCTCCGGCCACATTTCCGGCCTGCACCTGAACAATGTAAATGCCTGCACCTTGCGCCACTGTAATCTCATAAGTCTGATTCAGTACATCCATAAGTTGATTGGAAAGCACCAGTTGTCCCACCGAATTATAAATGCGCAACACGGCATTTGATTTTTCTTCCAGATTAAACGTTACAAAGACTTCCGAGCCCGCACCATACACCTTAACCTTATCTTCTATCTGCACTGGAAACATGTTATCGCTGATAAAAAATTCGATGTTGTCGATAAACAAGTTATTTCCGTTATCGGCTGTAGCCACAAACGCCAGCCGGGCTTGCGCATTACCGGTAAGAGAGTTGAGATTAACTGACTCACGATTCCAGTCTCCGTTTTCTGCTGGCACCCAGTTGGTAAATGAAGTTGTACTGGAAAGCGATTCGCCTGCCTGATCGTAAAGCACAACCGGATAAGTTTGTCCGCAGTCGGTGGAGGCCAACACGCGAAGGCGTTCATTGCCGTTACTTTGGGTGGCATAGCTTACATCAAAAAATACACTGGCTTTATTGGTGCGCGATAAATCCAGAACTGGTGTTGCTAACCAGGTTTCTTCACCGCGATTTGGATTGCTGAATGCCTGAAAGCCTAACGAACTTTTTTTGTTGGTAGTGAGTGAACTCCAAACATCGGCATTGCCCTGACTGATAATCGACCAATCATCAAATGCAGTATCAAAATTTTCGCGAAGTGGAATAGTTTGCTGTGCAGTATTAAGCACACGTGTTACAGCTACAGTGTTGTTATCTGGATTCGAGTCAAACAAACCGTTGGGTTCGCTAATGGTAAACGACACTGTATTTTGTCCTGATACAAAAGGCAATGCGTTGAGGGTAAAAGATTCTTCACTTCCGGCATTAATTCCGCCAGCACTTGTTAAAGTTTGTATCGCACGAACCTGTCCGTTTAAGGTTGGCTGAACTTTAAATGAGTTGATGGTTTCGGAACCCATATTTTTTACGCGAATAATTGGTGCGGGTTGCTCTACACATGTTACCGGTCCCGGACTTTCAACGGTAAGCAAAGCAAGATCAAGCGAATTATCGGTGGAGATCACCACATTATCGAGATATACATTGTTGCCATAGGCGTTGGTAACTTCAAATGCGACCTGGATTTTGTTGCCAATAAAATTCTGAAGCGAGATAACTGAATTTTGCCAATGCGAAGATGAAGATGGTACAAACGAAGATGTGGTGGAGGGCGCAGTAGCCAATGCACTTCCCTCCAGATTTAAAACTTCAGTAAACGTGTTGCTGAAATCGCACGCAGTTGAAACCAGTACCCGCAGCCGCTCCGGATAAGATGAGTTGAATAACGCATAAGCGCGATCGAATCTAAGAAAAGCAGTAGTGGCTGTTGTTAAATCCAGCACGGGCGTAATCAACCGATCAATGGCTCCTTCGTTTTCATAATCGTAACAGTTTACATACATCGCATTACCATTGGTGCTGGTATTGCGCAAGCTCCATTGAATGCCGGCATCCGGATTGTAAATACTCCAGGTTATAGGAATACTGTTAAATACTTCTGATACCGGCAGCGATGTGCTGGCAGGCACCGATGTAGATATGGTGAGCAAACTGTTTTGCGGCCGTTGGTCAGCTACACCGTTTACCAGTAACACTTCAAACTCGTAATTAACGGTTCCTGAATTTTGCGTTACCGGATTAAACGAGAATGCAGTTATAGCAAGGTTGGCCAGGTTGGGCGCAAAATCTTTTGTTTCAATAACAGCACCATTGATTTTAAATTGAACTCTGGCGGTGTTTGCTGTTGCAGTGCCGATATTCTGTACAGAAATGATGGGCGTAAATGTTCCCCCACAAATAGTTGCGGTAGGCGAATTAATCAGCGTAAGCGCAAGGTCGTTGGCTAACGGTGGTGGATCGTTTGCGCCATTTGAATTGAGTAAACTAAATCTGCGCGGACTGTTTTCCAACACTACCGTCATACGGGCAACCTGGCCTTGTGTATAGAGGTTCATGCAGGCATCATTAGTGTAGTCCATGTAGTTCATGTACATGTCATTGCTGCTACAAGTGGTGCGGGTATCAGATGGACATTGGCCAACATAATTTCCACCTTGATTGGGTGTATCATCTACATGATCGGTTCCGCTACAGGCCGAGCCATCATCGCCCCAAATGTGTTTTAAGCCAAAGTAGTGACCTACTTCGTGCGTGCAGGTGCGGCCGCGGTTGTATTTTGTATCGAGGTTAAATGTGCCAATACCTTCAAAGTTTGAACCGAATACTGTATAGTCAATCACCACACCATCGGTCAATCTATCGTTCGGAGAATCTTCCAATCCCGGTAAGGAAGAAACTGGAAACTGTGCAAAGCCAAGATAAGATGGAATATTAATTACCCAGATGTTGAGGTAATCTTCGGCTGGCCAATAGCTCAAGGCTTTAAAGGTAGCATTGTCGTTAATAGTCCAAACGGTTTTAGTTCCCTGAACGCGATTAATACCATTGGTGGGTGCGCCAAACGGATCTTGTTTTGCCAATACAAATTCAATATCAAAGCTGCCGGCTACACCAACAAACTCGGCCGGAGTATTGCCAGCATCAACATTCAGGCGCTGAAAGTCTTTGTTCATTGCATTGATCTGCGAAAGAATCTGGTTGTTGGAAATGTTGGTTCCCGTTCCTATGGTTTCACCATTATGAATAACATGTACTACCACCGGGATGGTGTAAACGGATTGTGTTCCTTCTGTACGTTGATTACCGAATCGTTTGGTTTCGAGTTTTTGTTGGATCCAGTTTTCAAACTGCAGATTGCGCTCGCGATTGGGATTTAGTTGTAGCTGAAGTGTTTCGTACTTGGTGGTGCCGCATCGCTCCAGCATAGGAGTGCGGGCCGTTTGAGCTGTACCGGCAAGGGAGGCCAGAACGAAAAAAAGAAAGAGGCCTTTCGTAAACATTACCTTACCATTAGAAATTGTTCAACATTAATGTCAGGCAACAACCAATGAGTAACCCGGCTCATCCCGTGGTGAGGTTAACAACCTCAATATTTTTTATTTCAGGTACTGCGCGCTTAATAGCTTCTTCTACACCGGCTTTAAACGTCATGGTACTCATGGGGCAGTTGCCACACGCTCCAACGAATTCCAGTTTCAGATTATTATCAGCATTCAAATCCAATACACGCACGTTGCCGCCATCGGCCTCTAAATACGGGCGAATGCTGTCTAATGCAGATTCAACTCGGTTGGTAATTTCTTCTTTGGTCACGCGCTTTAAATGGTTGAAGGTTAAACAGTAAGCTCAACTCGTTTGGTTTCGGCAAAGGTAGCATTTCTTATGGCAACCTGTCGCGCTACATTTTCGGCTATGGTTTTAAAAACTTCGGCCATTACACCTTCTTTCATTACGGCTGGCAGGCCGCTGTCACCGCTTTCGCGGATACTTTGCACCAACGGCACCTGGCCCAGCATAGGCACGTTGAATTTATCCGCCAGATTTTTTCCACCATCCTTACCAAAGATATAGTATTTGTTATCGGGCAACTCTTCGGGCGTGAAGTAGGCCATGTTTTCTACAATGCCCAACACGGGTACGTTGATCTGTGGCTGTTTGAACATGGCTACACCTTTTGTTGCATCGGCCAAGGCAACTTTTTGTGGCGTAGTTACAATAACAGCTCCGGTAACGGGTACCGATTGCACTAAAGTTAAATGGATGTCGCTGGTGCCTGGAGGTAAATCAATCAACAGATAATCCAGTTCGCCCCAGATCACATCGCTAATAAATTGTTTCAGAGCAGCCGAAGCCATCGGTCCACGCCATACAATGGCACTATCTGCAGGAGTAAGAAACCCTATCGAAACCAACTTTACTCCGTATTGTTCCAACGGCAAAATGTAATTTTTGCCATCAATTACTTTTACTTCGGGTTGCTCACGCTCGCAATTAAACATTACCGGCATAGAGGGGCCAAAAATATCAGCATCAATTAAACCTACACGGGCACCTGCTTGTGCCAATGCCACCGCCAGATTACTAGTAACAGTTGATTTACCTACACCACCTTTGCCTGAAGCGATGGCTATAATATTTTTTACTTTGGGAAGGGTAGGCGTATTGCCCCGACCAGAGGTTACGGAAGATGTCATATTGATAGTCAATTCCGCATCTTCACCAATCACAGCCCGAACCGCTTCTTCACAATCTTGCCGGATTTTTTCCTTTAACGGACAAGCCGGAGTGGTTAGCACCACAGTAAATTCAACAGAACTATCCTTTACGATAACATCCTTCACCATGCCCAGAGTAACCAGGTCTTTTTTCAGGTCGGGATCATTAACCGTACCTAGCGCTTTTAAAATATCTTCTGTAGTAACCTTCATTCTAAATCGGTTTCGATGAAAACAACTTTAGCCAACCAACAGTTCGGTAGCCTGTTTAATTTGCCTTAAAATCTCAAAATTACTGATGCCGCTAACGCTTTCATAACGATTTTCAAAAAATGCCCCGCCTTAATTCCGTAAGTCTAT
The DNA here is from genome assembly GCA_003537495.1 of Cytophagales bacterium. Classification (GTDB taxonomy): domain Bacteria; phylum Bacteroidota; class Bacteroidia; order Cytophagales; family Cyclobacteriaceae; genus ELB16-189. The sequence continues at coordinate 5,828 of DPSB01000653.1, forward strand.
CTGCAAAGTAGTTTAGTGGTTATATTTGCGGTTCTGAAAAGCTTAAACAGAACTTTTTCGTATGGATGTGCAGCGTGCCGTTAACCACCTGAATAGTTTGAACGCAACCGAAGGCTTGGGCTGGGTAAGTTCCAACTTTAAGCAGGTGCGATTCGCTACTTCGCTGGGCGAAGAAGATCAGGCCATTACACACCTCATTGCCCGCAATAATTTTCCGGTTACTGTTTTTACATTGGATACCGGGCGCCTGTTTCAGGAAACATACGATCTGATCCAGCTTACCCGATCGCATTATAAAATTCCTTTACAAGTTTTCTTTCCGGATAACGAACAAGTGGAGGCGTATGTCAATCAACATGGTATCAATGGATTTTATGATTCGGTGGATAACCGGAAACAATGCTGCCACATCCGTAAAGTAGTTCCGCTAAAACGAGCCTTGAATGGTGCTGAAGTTTGGATTACAGGGTTGCGCCAATCGCAATCGGCCAACCGTGGTACTATGCAGCGGGCTGTTTGGGATGAAGAATATAAATTGATTAAGTACAACCCGATTTTTGATTGGAGCGATGATCAACTGCATGAATTTATTGGTGCTAATAAGATTCCGGTAAACACATTGCACAAGAAAGGATTTCCAAGTATTGGCTGTGCACCGTGTACCCGTGCAGTAATGCCGGGTGAAGATGCGCGTGCCGGTCGCTGGTGGTGGGAGAGTTCAGCCAAAGAATGTGGACTACACGCCACTGTTATAAAACAAAACGCATGAAGAAAGATTATCTGAAAGAATTTCCGCGCGAATTGGAAGATGAGGCAATTTACATCATTCGCGAAGCTGCGGCCCAGTTCGAACGACCTGCAATTTTATTCAGCGGTGGAAAGGATTCAATTACGTTAGTACGTCTGGCTCAAAAAGCATTTTATCCCGGTAAGGTTCCGTTTCCATTGGTGCACATTGATACCGGGCATAACTTTCCGGAGACGATTACTTTTCGTGATAAGCTGGTTGCCGAAACCGGACTTGAGCTGATTGTAGGTTTAGTGCAGGATGATATTGATGCAAAACGTGTTGTGGAAGAAAGCGGAAAGTTTGCCAGTCGCAATATTTTGCAAACCACCACACTCCTAAGAACTATTGAAGCTTACAAATTAGATGCCTGCATGGGCGGTGCCAGGCGCGATGAGGAAAAGGCTCGTGCCAAAGAAAGAGTATTTTCTGTGCGTGATGATTTCGGGCAGTGGGATGCCAAGAATCAACGACCGGAGTTGTTCGATTACCTGAATGGTCGCATTCGCCCCGGAGAAAACGTGCGCGTGTTTCCCATCAGCAATTGGACAGAGTTGGATGTGTGGAATTACATCCGCAAAGAGAAATTAGAGATTCCTTCTATTTATTATTCGCATGACAGGCCGGTGATTGAACGCAATGGCGTGTTGTGGCCGTATTCGGATTTTATTTTTAAAGATGCCGATGAAGTTATTCAAACCAAGACCGTTCGCTTTAGAACCGTGGGTGATATGAGTTGTACGGCTGCGTTGGCATCAACAGCGGATACGATTGAACAAATTATTGAAGAAGTAATTGGTACTTCTGTATCGGAGCGGGGAAGCAGATTGGACGATCAGCGCAGTGAGGCTGCGATGGAAGCGCGTAAGGCAGTTGGGTATTTTTAACTATGATAAGTAGTTATGAAATATCTGAACCTCTATGCTTTGCTACTTTACCAACTACTGATTAATATGATTGACATGATTGTGATGCCTTATAGTTCTTTCGATGAAAGTGGGTATAATTTATCAGGAGAATCACACTAGTCAATTCCTTTACTTAATAGGAATAATGAATTTTAAATAAAACAGATTTTATTCGGAGTTTAATCATAGTTATGGATGTATTCAGAATAGCAACGGCAGGCAGTGTAGATGATGGCAAGAGTACTTTGATTGGTAGATTACTTTACGAAACCAAATCCATTACTACAGATAAACTTGAAGCGATAGAACGCGCCAGCCAACGCAAAGGCATTGGTTTTTTAGATTTGTCGTTACTTACGGACGGTTTGGTTGCTGAACGCGAACAAGGTATTACCATTGATGTAGCGCACATTTATTTCAATACGCCAAAACGTAAATTTATCATAGCCGATTCACCGGGCCATGTGGAATATACCCGCAACATGATTACGGGTGCATCGCGGGCGCAGACTTCTGTTATTCTGGTGGACGCGCGCAAGGGAATAATTGAACAAACCCATCGGCATTATTTTATTGCAAACCTGTTACGCATTCCGTATGTGATTGTATGTGTCAACAAAATGGATTTGGTAAACTATTCCGAAGAAGTGTTTACCAAAATCAAAAACGATTTCTTAAAACTGTCAGCCAACTTACCCAATACACAACAACAGATTGTAGTAATCCCGGTTTCGTCTTTGCATGGAGATAACCTGACTACGCAGTCTCCCAAAATGCCTTGGTTTACAGGCGAACCATTACTCACTTTGTTAGAGGGTTTGCCGGTGCCAACTGCGCGCGGAAAATTCCGGATGCCTGTGCAGTTAGCTATTCGGCCGCGTAATGAAAGTCACCATGATTATCGTGGGTATGCAGGCAGAATTTCGAGCGGTAAGATTAGTGTGGGTGATTCGGTAACGGTTTTACCTTCGGGGCGTAGTTCAAAAGTTACGGGTATTCATAAAAATGGTCAGGAGCAATCCAAAGCCACCGATCGCGAATCGGTAACCATTACCATTGCCGATAACATTGATATTAGTCGTGGCGATATGTTGGTGCGAACAGGAGAGGAGCCAACGTTAAAGACAGAACATAAAGCTTTTATCTGTTGGATGGACAGTCACTTGCTCGACACGGTGAAATCGTATCTGATTCAACATGGCACCCAGCGTATAAAAGCCAAGGTTACACAAGTAAATTTCGTGCAAGACACCGCTTCGCTACAGCAGGTGGCACCTTCGGCAGGATTAAAAATGAATGAGATCGCACAAGTAAATCTTAAAACAGCCAAGCCCTTACCGGTAGATGTATATCATGATAATCCGGCAAACGGCACGTTTATCTTAATTGATGAGTTTACCAATAATACTGTGGCGGTGGGATTTTTTGAGTAGATCACTCATTGTTAAAATAACTAAGTGGTTTTAAAATCGTATGTTTGTTATATGAAGACATTGGTACTAAACATACCGGATACAGTTGACCTTGATGATAACGAGGCGTTACTGGCAATTGCATCAACCCTGTATGAAAAAGGTAAACTTACGCTCGGGCAGGCTGCGGAACTTGTGGGTATTTCCAAGCAAGCATTCATGGAGATTCTCGGTACGTACGGAGTTTCTGTTTTCAATTATTCCGCGTCTGAGTTGGATCAGGACGTAGCCCATGCAAAAAATTATACTATCTGACACCAGTTGTCTTATCTTATTAGATAAGATTGGTGAGTTAAACCTTTTGAATAAGCTCTTTGGACAGATTATAGTTACGCGAGAAATCGCTAACGAGTTCGGAAGAGAATTACCCACTTGGTTTAAAATCGAAAACCCTACCAATCTGATTTATCAGCAAATACTTGAAGCATCCTTAGATAAAGGTGAGGCGAGTGCAATTGCTTTCGCTATTGAGCAGTCTGATTGTTTATTGATAATTGATGATTATAAAGGCCGAAGGTTTGCCGAACAACTTGGAATTAAAATTACCGGTACCTTAGGTGTCGTATTGGCAAAATTACACGGTCATATAAACTCTGTGAAACCTATATTGGCTAAGATTAAGACTACGGATTTTCGGTTGGAATCTGAATTGGAAAAAAGGATTCTGAAAAACTCGAAGGAAGATTAAATATCCAGCATGTTCGTAAATCTGTGGACTATCGGTGGATAAACTTCGCCCTTGTACACCTATCTTGCCGCTTGATTTTATAGCCTTTGCATGATTTCCCGCGATACCATTGAAGAAATTCGCAACCGCATGGACATTGTCGATGTGATCAGTGATTTTGTGTCGCTTAAAAAGTCAGGGCAGAATTATAAAGCGCTCAGTCCATTCGCCAACGAAAAAACCCCTTCATTCTTTGTCGTTCCCGGCAAGGGTATTTTCAAGGATTTCAGCAGCGGCAAGGGTGGCGATGCCATTACTTTTGTAATGGAGCATGAAAAGTTCACCTACACGGAAGCACTACGATACCTCGCTAAAAAATATGGTGTTGAGATAAAAGAAGATCGCCTGTCGGATGAAAGTAAAGCCGTACAAAGCGAGCGCGAAGGGCTTTATATTCTCATGAACTTCGCCAAGGAATTTTATCGCAAACAATTAACCGGCAGCGAAGAAGGCATCAGCATCGGGTTGAGTTATTTTCGTGAGCGCGGTTTCAACGATCGTACCATTGAAAAATTTGAACTAGGTTATGCACTGGAAGGTTGGGAGAACTTCAGTAAAGAGGCGATTGCCAGTGGTTACAACAAAGAGCTTTTAGAGAAAACCGGACTTATTGTAAAGAAAGACGATGGTTCTACGTACGATCGCTTTCGCGGAAGAGTAATTTTTCCGGTGCATAACATCACCGGTAAGGTAATTGCGTTTGGTGCCCGCATGTTGGGTAAGGATAAGAACCAACCCAAATACATCAACTCGCCCGAAACGGAAATCTATCATAAAAGTGATGTGTTGTATGGATTGTTCCAGGGCAAGAATGCCATTCGTCAGCACGATGTTTGTTACCTGGTGGAAGGTTATACCGATGTTATCTCCATGCATCAGGCCGATGTACAGAATGTAGTGGCTTCATCGGGCACGGCCCTCACTGAAAATCAGATCAAACTCATTCGCAGGTTTACCGAAAACATAACGGTGTTGTTTGATGGTGATTCGGCTGGTATCAAAGCAGCACTGCGCGGTATTGATATGATTCTGAAAGGTGGGCTGAACGTGCGTGTGTTGTTGTTCCCGGATGGTGAAGATCCGGATAGTTATTCACGCAAAGTGGGCACCACCGGGTTTCAGAAATTTTTAAAAGAGCATACACAGGATTTTGTTTCATTTAAAGCAGGCTTGTATGCGAAGGAATCAAGCGATCCGATTAAGCGTGCAGAATCCATCAAAGAGATTGTAACCTCCATTGCCCAAATACCCGATCCGGTAAAACGTTCAGTTTATATTCAGGAAACGAGTTCGCTATTAAAAATTCAGGAAAATGTTTTATTGAGCGAGCTCAATAAAATCCTGATC
>DPSB01000654.1 GCA_003537495.1 Cytophagales bacterium
AACTCATTACTTTAACATTCATGCTTCATAATCTGGTTTAGTTAAATCTATAACTATACCCGAATGCAGCATCAAAACTTAAATCACCTTTATCTAATCAATCAAAAACCAGCTTGCAGTCCATTATAATGCTTGCAATGCATTGAAATTCATTTAATTAATCATACGATTGCGGAAATATAATCGGCTTACTGCTTGTTTACCGATGCAAAGCACGCATACCTTTGTGCCCATAATCAAAAAAACAACAAACCATGGCCAAAGCAATTACAAAACCAGCTACGGAAAAGAAAGCACCTAAGAAAGCAGCCTCAAAATCAAAAGCTTTGTCCATTGAGCAGGTAGCAGAAAGCATCTTAGATAAGTTTCGGGCACTTAATATAGAGCAACAACTACAGGCCGACCTGGAATGGTGCCTGGGTAGCTATCGCTTTGATGGTAATCCGGTAGGATTGGTAGATGCCATTAACCGTTCGCTCTTCATTCTTAAAGCCGAACAAATAAAAAAAACAAAAGGTATAACCGCTACTTTTATTAGTAGCATTGAAAAGGCATTAGTGTAACCCTGAATTACTCTAAATATATTAAAGCCCGCTTTTCGCGGGCTTTGTGTTTATATAGCGCTCAATCAACTAATTCATTTCATTTGCCAGCGTTTTTAACTCTTCCCAATCGGCAAGGTCTTTTTGCAGGCTTTCTTTATGGCGATTTTTGAAAGCGCCCAACTTAAAGGCTGCAATGTAAAGCACCAGCGAAATGGAAATCATAATTACTGTGTCGGCTAATGCTGCGGTATGGCTCATTCGCTCAAGCTTCTGTGGTAGAAATGAGAACGGAACAAATAATCCCACCGCAAGCAGGCTAACACCAAACCACTTTTCATATCGTTTATTCTGATCGTAGATGGAGACGATACCTTTCAGGTACAAATCAATGGTACTTCGGGCCGAGATTTTATTAATGGCGTTGGAAAGATGCCTGAGGTTCATAAGTGCAATGATAACTCCAATCAGTAACAACGCATAAGGCAAGAATTGAAGGTTGTAGTGAAAGTCAAACGGATTACCCACCAGAATAGCCACCAGCACAACAACCTCAACCATTAACACGATATAGAAACCGGTGTACATGCGTTTTATTCTATCCACTGTTGTGAAAGCCCGCGAGGAGATGATGCTCTCAATTAGTTTTTGATTAAACGTAGAGCTGTGTTGGAATTTCTCATTCAAGTTTGCCCACGATTTTTTCAAGACTTCAAGTTCCATTGGTTAAGGGTTTAAAGTTTGTGATAGTTTTGTCTTTATTCTATTGATTCTAACGCCTACATTAGATTTTGACAGGCCGGTGATCTCACTGATTTCATCATAACTTTTTTCTTCGAGGTAAAGCAGGATAATCGACTTATCAATCTTATCGAGATGTTCAATAGCATGCGCAAGTTGTTGTAGTCCTTCCTCTCCTGCCCCACTATCATCCAAATCGGGTAAGTCAATTCCGGTTACCGAAATAGGTTTTACAGCACGCTTTTCTTTTTTGAAATGTGTGATGGCGGTATTCAGTGCAATGCGGTACATCCATGGACTCAAAGCAGCCTCATTCCTAAAACTTCCTAGCGATTTCCAGATCTGAAACACAATCTCCTGAAAGAGGTCCTTGCGGTCTTCCGGATCATCACAATAGAGATTACATACCTTATAGATAAGACTGCGGTGTTCATTCAAAATGTCAACAAACCCTTTATCCATAAGGCAGAATCTACTGCTTTAGTATGGGTTTAGTACTAAAACTTACAAAGCCTGAAAAATATTTTGGCTAAATAGCTGATGGCATCGGATGCCTGGAATCTTGAATTTAAATCTCAACCCTAAATCATATGCGTTACGTTATCCAGCTTGCCGTTGTAGCGCACACACTCCACACCAAACTTGTTTAGAAAGTCCACACCTTCATCGGACGCCAGTCCTTTAAATTCGGCATACGAATTGAGATAGATCACGCGGTTAATACCCATGCTAAAAATAATGCGCGAGCAAGCAAGACAAGGTGAAAGCGTTACATATAAAGTAGCACCTTCTACCGAGGTTTTATTTTTAACAGCATAGAGAATCGCATTCTGTTCGGCATGGATAGCCAAAGAACAACCACCTTTGGAGTCGCGTGGACAACCTACCTCTGGCCACTCTTCATCGCAATTATGCGTGCCGGATGGCGGGCCGTTGTAACCGATGGAAATAATGCGGGTGTCTTTGGTAAGCACTGCTCCCACATGGCGTTTTAAACAATGCGAACGTTTGGCCAGGTTAACAGCCAGTTCCATATAGATATCGTCAAACGCAGGTCGGGTCATGAGTATAAATTAAAAGTTCAAAATAGTATATTCGCGATGAAAATTACAGGCATGTTTAAGAACTCACGGGCATTTTTTCTATTTCTGTTTTTTGCTCCACTCTTCGCTCCTGCTCAGGATACCGTAAAACCCCGACCCAGTCCGCTTACTATCGCAACAGCACGCTACAAAGATACCTATCTTAAAATAACCTACAGCCAGCCGCATAAAAGAGGACGCGAGGTTTTTGGTGGGTTGGTGCCGTATGGGAAAGTGTGGCGCACCGGTGCCAATGAAGCAACTGAACTAACGGTTACCCGCGATGTAGTTGTAAATGGTTTTGCACTTAAGGCAGGTACCTACTCTATTTTCACCATTCCTGATAAAGATAAATGGACCATTATTATTAATCAGGACACCGGCCTGTGGGGATCATACAACTATAACGCAAAACAAGATGTTACCCGTTTTGATGTACCAGTACAAACGTTAACCGATGTGGTATTCGAAGCTTTTACCATTACAGTAGAGCAAAAAAATAAAGTTGCCGATCTGGTTTTTCTGTGGGATAAGATTAAAGTGGTTGTTCCTGTGCAATTCAACGAACCCAAGCCATGAGAATATTAACTGTTCTATTATTGATTGTTTCTTCAGTTACTTACGCCCAGGATGTAAGCGAACTGGAAAGACGCAACGGCTTTAAAGAAATTAAACTCGGTATGCTGATTGACAGCGTGAAAGGTGCTGAGTTTAAAAAAGATCTGATTGAGCGAAAAGAGTTTGCCACAAAATCGTACGAAACCAAACATACCGATTACATGACCATTGGCGATGTGCCGGTAAAACAGATTTCACTAAAAGCATACAAGGGCTTTATCTATGAAATAGAAGTAACCACCGGCCACGATCCTAAAGTAATGCGCGGTCTGGAGAAATCGTATGGCAAGGCTACCTACAGTTTACGCACCGAATCATATTACTGGAAAGCAGAAACATTAAACTTGGTGTATAAAGGCCATCGCAAAGAAGTGAAACTTACCTATCGCTCCGCGCCAGTTATCCGCATGATGTATGTGGACAAAGGCAAACAGATAGAAGAAGTAGCCGATGATTTTTAAGATCACGCAAAGTCGGAAAGAACGCAAAAGCAATATTATCTGATTTAATGGACAAAATGGTTTGGTGCTTACCAATGTAAGTTGCTGATTTTGAAAGAGTCAAAGCAAAAAAATAGGAGGAAATTGAAATTGGTTTCAATTTCTTCTTTTCATTTTATGAATACAGTTAAAAAAATCCTGCTGGGGCTGTGTGAGTTTTCAGGTAATTCAATGGGGAAGGCGAGAAAATAAGCAAAGGTTTAAATGCAAATCATGTGGGTTATTTTTCACATGGAATAATCCTTCAGTTGCTTCAAGTAATCGATTTATCTGGTTTAGAAAATGGAGTTGTCGGACGTCATACACTGGAGCAGTTGACTCAGCTAAGCGGTCATTCGATTCGTACATTAAAACGGTATTTTCATTGCTACCTGAATGAGCCGCCCGTGTTGAGCGTATATCCGAGTGAACGTGTCAACCTTCTTATTGATGGCACATACTTCAGTCAAGATTTATGCCTTATCCTGTACAGAGATAACACAGTTAAGTTTACGCAGTTGTATCGACCACAACAGGTGAGTGGTATGAAGAACTAAAAGTAGACCTTGAAAATCTCCTGGCACTGCAGGTTCAGATTGAGAGTATAACCTGTGATGGCCACAAGGCTTTATTAGCTGTGAGGCGAGTTTGTCCTAAGATTGGTTACATGCTTGAAACCAGTACAAACGAATTGAAGAAAGATTTCAAGGAGTGGAATATTGATCTGCGAAATGTCCCTTTAACTCCCTCAGTGTCCCCTACATCAATCCATCATATTTTGATTTAGGGTAATCATAGTAGCTAAAAGCCAGCAATTTTAAAGAAAACAAGCCGCTAAATGTCCAGTATTTCGCACTGAATACTTTGACAAAATACCTACCAAAAAGGCTGAATTAGTGATATTTTGAATACTACTGCAAAATAACCTAATTTTAATACAACAGAATAACCTAATAATCGTACAGCAAAATAACCTAATTTTGGTACGACAGAATAACCTAATTTTGCTCCTAATGCAGCAGGTTATAATAAAGCAATAGATATGGCTACACCTTCTGAGAAACTAGCGGAATCACTTGAAATTCTTCATGCTCTTCAAAATGAGAACGGAGCGGCTGCTATTCGTCCAAATGATCTTACAAGAACGCATCGTGAGAGATTATTGAAAAATGATTTCCTGTTAGAAGTAATGAAAGGCTGGTATATCCCTACCAAGCCAAACGAAAAACCAGGTAACAGCACTTCATGGTATGCGTCCTTTTGGAAATTCTGTGCAGTGTATCTGGAAGAACGATTTGGTAAAGAGTGGTCACTATCACCTGAGCAATCCTTGTTAATCCACAGTGCAAACTGGACAGTTCCACAACAGCTTCTTGTACGTTCACCCAAAGCAGGAAATAAAGACAACCCGTTACCGCATAGAACATCTCTTTTTGATATGCGAGCTGCATTACCCGAACGTGCAGATAGTGAACTAAAAGAAGGTATGCGAATATTCTCATTGCCTGCAGCACTTATAGCAACTTCGCCAGGAATATTCACCAGCAATCCAACAGATGTCCGCACTTGTTTACTAACCATACGAGATGCATCCGATATACTTTCCAAACTGTTAGATGGAGGACATTCCGTTGTGGCCGGCCGGCTTGCCGGTGCATTCAGAAACATTGGTCGTGATCGCATTGCAGACGATATAGTAAAGACAATGCAAAGTGCAGGTTACCATATCCGTGAGTCGGACCCTTTCAGCACTCAGGTCATAATAGGCGGCACGGGAAGAGAAACCTCTCCATCTGTTAACCGCATCACATTAATGTGGCACACATGGCGTGAAATAATAATCGAACATTTCCCGAAAGCACCCGGCTTGCCGAAAGATAAAGCTGGTTTTTTGGAAAAGGTTAAGGATGTTTATACAACAGATGCCTACCATTCCTTATCCATAGAGGGATATAAAGTATCGCGTGAGCTGATTGAAAAAGTCCGAGCAGGAAATTGGAAACCTGATTCAGATAGCGGTGATAAAGAATTAAAGAATGGATTGGCAGCAAGAGGATATTATGAAGCATATCAGGCTGTCTTAAAAAGCCTTGATAAAATTCTCAGCGGTCAGAATGCTGGGAAAGTAGCAGACTCCGATCATGGTGAGTGGTATCGTGCACTCTTTACTCCCGGTGTAACGGCAGGGATTTTAAAAGCGAGTGACGTGGCCGGTTATCGAAATGGCCCGGTATACATTACCAATTCCATGCACACTCCGTTAAACCATGAAGCAGTTCGTGATGCAATACCCGCGTTGTTTGAATTATTAGCAAACGAAGAAAACGCAGCCGTTCGCGTTGTGTTAGGTCATTTCATTTTCGTTTACATTCACCCTTACATGGATGGAAACGGAAGAACAGGCCGTTTCCTCATGAATGCAATGCTGGTGTCCGGAGGTTATCCATGGACAGTAATACCCGTGGAGGAAAGAAAGGAATATATGGCAGCACTCGAACAAGCCAGCGTACATCAAAACATCGTGCCCTTTACCAACTTTCTGGCAACATTGGTTCACAAAGGAATTGAAGGAAAACCTCTTCCAGAAATTCCAGAGTAGCGATAAGCTACGTTTTAAAACATCAGGCTATTATTAAATATAATCTTTTAAACCGGAATTTCCCTAACCTGCGTATGCGATGGTGTTACCACTTCTGCAAAAGCATGGTCGGCTCGTTTGCTTACCATGGGTAACTTTTCCATACGGGCTACATCAATGGCATACACGCCAAAGTCTTCGGTAACTTTTCCATGTAGCTGATAAAAACCGCGGCCCCGAAACGGAAACTTTAAAGCTGAGTCCGGGAAGTGAACGGTATCAAACACTTCTCCCTTAGCATCATAAAAAGTTCCAAAGCACATGTGGTCGTGGTTTTTCATCGTGAAGGCATCTTTGGTAGTAACCACATAACCCACTATGCGCACGGCCTTTCCTTTTTTAGATGGTAATTCACATGCAGTGGTATCGCCATAGTTTTGTGTAAGCAACAGATCGAACGGATTGCACAGCGGAAATCCAAGCAACTCCAATTCGTCAAACGCATCTTCCAGATTGTTTCGTTTTAATACCGGCAACGGAAATGATTTGTGTTCGGTGTCAAACAATTCTTCTACGGAAGTAGGGCGCGAACGGGTTTTATTAAAGAACAACATTGATTCCCAAAGCAATTGTTGCTTGGTTTTTCCGGTAAACCGAAACGAACCCAGGCGAATAAGTATGCGCAACTGTTCTAACCCAATGCCGGGTGTGCGTCTGAGAAAATTATCAAGACTTTTATACGGGCCATTTTTATTTCTTTCCTGTTCAATGTGATTCCCGATTTTTTGTTCCAGACTTTTCAGATGAATAAACCCAATATAAATCTGCGTGCCGTAGATAGTGGTGAGGTAGTTGCTGTTATTTACACACGGAGCGAGAATGGTAGCACCACTCATTCGTGCTTCATGAAAATAAAATTCAGT
>DPSB01000172.1 GCA_003537495.1 Cytophagales bacterium
TCCCAAGAATGGTCCATAAACAATCAAAAACGAGTTACCCATGTTAATCAATCCTGTGTATGTTGCAATAGTAATACCCGCACCTAAAGAAGTTAGTATTGCACCAATAGAAATTAAGTCGATTGAAGCTTTATTGTTTGATTTTATTAATTCTCTTCTCTGCAATTCATTATCAACAAGCCGGACAATTATTTTGATTTCATCCTCTTGAAAATTATTCTTTTCTAAATCTCTCCTGACATCCGAGATTTCAAAATTTTTGTCGGACAACTTCTCCAAATAAAAGTTAACGATCTTTGCTCTGTCTTCCATTATAACTTAGAAACCAAAATTGTTGCGCGCCACACGACCCGCAACAATCTTTGAATTAAATTAATATCCCCAACTCTTCATCACTTCATAATCTTCTTTCATGCACTCCAGTGGAGTTTTGCCCTGATAAGCTTCTTGTTCAATTATAAAATGAACGGTGCCATTATCACGCCCCAGGTCAACCACTTCCTTCAAGCTTACTATGCCTTTGCCTAAAATGGTGCTCTCAAATTTTCCATGCTCACCAGCTTCGGGCAATTCAATTTCATCTTTTACGTGCATGCTCTGAAACCGGCCTGGATATTTGGTAATAACATCAAGTGCTTTTGCTCCACCATTGTACAGATTACCGGTATCCAGTTGCTGCATCACAAGGTTCGGATCGGTCTCCATTAAAATAATATCGTACAACGTGCGGTCGCCATACTTCTCGCTGAATTCAAAATCGTGGTTATGATACCCAAACATCATCCCCGATTTTTTACACAACTCACCACTTTTATTAAAAATTTCAAGTTGCTTCTTCAAGGCATCTTCCGATTTTCTAACGGCTTCGTCCATCCATGGGCTTATCACATATTGTTGACCCATAAAGGCGGCATCTTCAATGGTATATTTCCATTCATCGGTAAAATCGTTCTTGGTTTCATCCCAGTGCTGAGGTGCCAACACGGTGTGCCCGCTGGGCATAGTCATTCCTAAATCAGTAAGAATTTTTTTAAACTCTTGTGGAGTCCATCCGTAAAACTTCCGCTCGCGGTACCACGCATGTTCTACATGCTGATAACCCATTTTTGCAAGCGCCTGTAACGTACCCAGCGGATCAGAACCCATTTCATCGCGCACGCAATACAATTGTAAGCCTAATAAATGTTTTGGGGCTGCGGCTTCTTTGGTGCCGGTAGCACATGCGGCCAAAAAAGAAGTTCCGGCCAGCGCCAATGCACTCTTCTTAATAAATTCTCTGCGGGAGTTAGTCATAGGTGGTAGTTTTTGTTAATGGAAAAGAAAGATAACAGAATCCGTTAAAACTTAACAGCCAATTTTTACCAGCGGAGTTAAAAGCCCGCCAGATAGGCTTTCAATTTATCAGTAATTGGCAACATCTGTTTATAGGCCAGCAAATCTTCCGGAACCTGCTGCACGAAATCAGCTAGTACCTTTGCCCGCTGTGAATCGGTAACCTCATCTTTCAATTTACTCTGGTAAGTATGGATCGTAAACAAAATATGATTTGATTGGGGAAGTCTGGACAAAGTCTGATGTTCTACGCGCACAAAAACTTTTTCGCCTACATCCTCTATTTGTAACGAGCTTGCAGTTTCCTGTAACAATTTCCGATACGCTTCTGATTGCCTTGTTGAAAGATCGAGCCAATCGCACACGCGAAAACCCCAGTTGTTGCGAACCACCGGTTTATGCGCAGGTATTCGTTCCAACAACTTGTTGGCCGATTGAATCATGTTATCGGTAATCTGCGGAAGTGGAGCATGTACTTTAATAAAATGTTGATTCATTTTGTCACTCAAACTCCAACCGCTGGGAAAACAAAGTTGCCCGGCAACCACAATCAAATCGGCATTTAACAAAATTAAATCTTCCTGTACCTGTCGCCCAACCCACTCTAATGGCTGAAAGGGTAAAGTGTTGCTATCACCCCAAACAAAAGTGTGCGTTTCGTTCAGTAAAAAGTTTTTCCAGTTCCATAAATTGCCTTCTTTAGAAAGTTGAAAATGCTGCGGATAATTTTTAGCGAGACCGGTAAGTATAAGGTCAAGCGCTTCCCATTGAGCAAGGCTTGTGTTGGGGTTAGCCAGAAAATACCACTCCGGATTTTCAGTTAACATCTTCCGCTTCAACGAAACTTCATGCAGATAATGTTTATCGCATTCGGCAACGCAGAATTCATCCCTCAACGGACTTGTGCCCATCTTTAAATCAAAACCTTTGGCAAATGGAAAGTAGGGAAGCATTTTGGTTACTGGTTGCTAGTTTCCCGATAGCTATCGGGAGGTTTCTGGTTGGTTTGACTAACTCACTAAAAATCGATTACTCAATACTGTCTCTGGTAACTGGTTAATTCAATAACTTCTGATAAGCCTCTTCATAGTGTGTAATCAAATTATCCCAATCAAATGCAGAAGAATAGTTTTCTACATTGTTACGTTGCATAATGCGGCTTCTGCGATCTTGTTGTAAAAACTTGTGCAGAAACACAGCCAACTGACGCGCGCTCCAATCGAACGTACGCTTACCACGTTCTACTACAAACATGCCGCCCTTTTCGTGATCGGGCATGTTCTGCAGTAAATAATCACCAAAGCCGCTTAAATCGCTGGTAACAGCTGGCACACCACTCGCCATACATTCCAGAGGAGTGTAACCCCACGGTTCGTAGTAGCTGGGGAAAATTCCTAAATGGCAACCGCGTACAAACTGACTGTAATCCATTCCGAACAAAGGGTTGGTGGAGTTAATAAAATCCGGATGATAGACAATCTTGACTTTATCTTCTTTGCGATTCAATAAATTTCTGCGCACCAGAAACTGAAGTATGTCATCATTATCTTCATCAATCAATTTATGCGTTACCGGCAAGGGCATTTTATTGCTCTTCCAGGATTGTATGGTTCTGCGATAGCGTAACTTCCAATATTCGTCCACAAAATCATTTAGCTGCGGCAGCCGATGATCTTGGCGTACCGTGCTTTCAAAAAACAATCGTTTACCAACTTGCCGCTGAATGGCATCGCACGTTTGGCGAATCTCTTCCATTACTGCGCGCGATTGCAACACCTCGGGTTTAATGCTGTAGAAATCGCGTTTGGTTACAAAGAACATGACCACCGTTAAATCCGATTTCTCTTCCTTCAATTGGTGATTAAGATGTACCAATGCTTCCAGCGTGAGATCAAAACCTTTGTTTTTGTACTCGTAACGTCCCGATGTAAAAAAGTAAACAGTCTTATCCAGATCAAACGCATACGAATTAAAGAAATGCCCCATCACAAACTCGTGTATCTGCTCTTTGTATTGCGAATGCAGATTCTGAAACTCGTGCAGCGCTTCAAACCGTTGTATGTTCAAACCATTCGGCAAAATAAAATCAGGCTTTCTGCGTAGCAGATGTTTACACTCGCGGGCAGTAACATCGCTAACCGTGGTCATCACATCGCATTTCTGTGCACAACCATATTCAATAGCTGCTTCCGTTTCTACACCAAACTTACCGGCTTCATCTTCCCATCTGAAAAATGGAAGGTGCGCATAGAACAAAGGCGAGTTGATTGCGAGATGCCGACCCAACTGCGTAGCATGTGTGGTAAAAATAGTCCGCACCGGTAGTTCTTCACGTTTAATATCCAGAATAGGCAAGCCCGCCATCCATTCATGAAAGTGAGCCAGTAGTTTGTAATCGTTGCCTGCAATTTTTACCAACTCATCTACAAACAATTTGGTGAGGTAAGCAAATCCAATTACTTGATCCACCAATTCATTTTTTTCGGGGGTACTAACGGCATGATTTTTCCACAGCAAATACTTAATCACGTTGCGTACTTTTTCTTCAACCGCATTTGGGTTAAGTAAAATCACGCGCGGCTTTCCGGTAATCAACCAATCGGCATAAATAACTTCATAGCCACGCTTGCGCAGATTGGCTGCTGCAAGTCCAAACACATCAGCAGCATCATCTAAAGGTTCTAGTTCTGCTAAAATATTTTTATTCAAGTATGGACCAACCATACAATAATGTCCACTGTGGTTGCGCGTCATGGCGGGAGCTTTGGAACGAATTACCGTGTAAATTCCGCCAACCTGATTACAAACTTCCCAGGCTACTTCAATTAATAAGTGATCAGGATTTGATTTTGTGCGTGAAGTCTTCTTTGTCATAGTACAAGTCAAACTGGCTGGTAGTGAACCAATTTCCATCAATTTAATGACAAAATTTCTTAAAAAAATACTCTTTTATACGTGGATTCAGATTTGATGCCTCGTCAATAAAATTACTTTGTTATGACGTTCGATAAATTC
>DPSB01000518.1 GCA_003537495.1 Cytophagales bacterium
TATGCGATACCGAACTGGTTATATCTTTCGTGATGGTTAGCTTACGCGATACATTTACTTTGGATGATCCAACCCCACGCGCGGCAATAATAGCTTCATCAACTTCGTAATTAAATGCCCGCAATGAGGAGGCTCCGGTTGCATTGGCTTCCATAAAATCTCCGCGGCCGCGTAATTCCAGAATGGTTGCTCCGGTAAGCTCTATGGTAAGGTTACGCGCTTCCAGATCGCCATCGGCTACCATCGCTCCGGTTAATTCTATTTCGGTATCTTCTTCACGGAAGCCATTAAAGTTAATTTTGCCAGCACCTTTTGCTTTCAGTTCTTTTAAAGCAGGCATGGTAATTTTAATTTTTACTTTGTCTTCATCCAGAATATCACCATCCCAAAACATTTTACGGTTGGTTCTATAATCGATGGTAAGCGTTTCGCCTGAGCGTGATACCGAGTACCGTGATTTTTCTTTTTCAGGGCCATCTAATTCAATGGCATAAGTTTCTCCTTGCTGAATTTCAACATCAAAAATTCCGGTTAAGTCAACACGTGCAAATTCATTCAACCCATATTGATCGCTCAAGCGCACTTTCTGTTCTTCTGATGGATGCTCACAATTCACGCATTCAAATCCACGGGTAGTCATACGCCAGGTTTTACCAAAGTTAGAATCCGTGTAACCGGCATAGTCCTGATACCAATTATCAATTATGCGCCACATGGGTTCTTCAATTACAAACAATGTATTGTAGGGAATGTATAACTCCATATCCAAACGCTGTGCTCTGAATTTTGCTTCGGGTTTAAAGGTCATGTTAGAATCGAACAGGAGCACGCTGTCTTGTTGTTCTACATTGTACACTACCATCTGTGCATTTTCGGCTGCTACCTTGCGGGTGTTACCTTGTGCTTTAAATCGTTGAAACAATTTTATGTCGGTACCTTCGTATCCTTTAATGATTAGTGAGGTCATGTCGTAATCGTCTAAACCGGTTTCGTTAACACGCAACACGGCTATCTTACCATTTACGGCAAAAGTTTTTTCAGTTTTGTATTCACTTTTTTCTTTAAAGGAGTAAACCATTTGCGGAACACTTACCCCAACCGCAGCTACACTGATAAAGAACAACACGAACAGTGACCAGCCTACCAGTGGATTGAATGTTATACGCTTGGCAATGATGGAGTTTCCAATCAGGTTAACAAACAATGCTGGTATAAACACCACCAGAAAGGCGAAGATCACCGTCCACGTAGGGAATGTATTGCGGAATGCCTCTAACGGCAAACCAATTTCGCCTACGTTGTCGCTCCACCAACTCCAATCACTCAAATGAAATACTCCGAAGATAATGCCGAGTGTAAACAACAATGAAAGCATAATGGCTAATCCCGTAAGGCTAAACACCAAACCAATCGCAACCCGAAACACATCTAAGATTACTTTAAACACCGGCCCCAACACTTTGGTAAGGCCTTCAATAATCATAGCGATTAATCGGAAAGGAAATAACACTACTTTGGCCAGCGTACTTTCCTCATCATTTTCTTTTTCATTTAATCCTTTCTTAACAGTTGATTCTATATTGGAAAGCGTTACCGGTTCGCCTTGCATCTGTATTTTTTCAGTAATGGTTTTGGCTTCGGGCAATACTATCCAAAGAATGATGTAGGCCAGAAAGCCAACTCCGAAGATGGCGAAGATTACAAACAGTAAACGGATCACCGCAAGGTCGGCACCAAAGAAAGCAGCTACGCCACCAGCCACACCACCAATTACTCTGCGTTCGCTGTCGCGATACATTTTCTTTACATTAGGCTCATCTTCAAGCTCGGTTGAACCGGGTAACAGAATCCAAAGCAGGATATAAATAAGGAGCAAGCCACCATAACTACCCAATACTAAAAGGGCAAACAATAATCGCGGCCATACAGGGTCTATATTAAAGTAGTGTGCAAAACCTGAACACACACCACCTAATATTTTTCTTTTTTGATCGCGCAACAGCTTACGTGGAGCCGCAGTGCTTTCGGATTTGCCCGAAGTTTCTTTAGCAGATGATGTGTAGTCTCCGGCAAACTCTTGTTCTTCGGCAGCTTTAAAATCGTTAACACTACCCATGGTGGTCATCAGGCTGCTTACATCTTCGGCTGTAATTACCTGTTTGCCTTCGTTTAGTTTGGCCAGAAAAATTTCTGCAATACGACTTTCAATGTCGGCCAGAATTTCACTGCTGTCTTCAAACGTGGCGAAATAGCGCTTAATAGAGTCTAAGTATTTGCGCAGGGTTTCATAGCCGTCTTCTTCTATATGGAAGATGATGCCGCTGATGTTGATGCTGATATTCTTTTTCATAATTAATATGCCCGTTATGAAGTTAGCTGATCGATTTGGATTTTATAAGGTTAGTGGACTGCACCAGGTCATCCCATGTTTCGGAAAGTCCATGCAAAAACTTTTCGCCATCGGCAGTCAGTTTATAATACTTGCGTGGTGGCCCCGATTTGGACTCCACCCATTTGTATTCCAGCAACCCGGCATTCTTCAATCGCGTAAGCAGCGGGTAAAGTGTACCTTCCACCACAATCATTTTGGCGGCAGTCAGTTCGTCAATCATATCAGTGGCATAAACTTCACCCCGCGAAATGATGTGCAGGATGCAGTATTCGAGTATGCCTTTTCTCATCTGCACTTGTGTGTTCTCCATGTTCATTGTTACCGACTTTTACCGGTCGGTACTTGGCATCACCAAGTACTAAGCCAAAATGAATAGCATACAAAAATGCCTTAAAATGATTTAAAAACGCAATTTTTATTTTTCAGGCTTTGAGATTCTGGCCATTTGTGAACAGTTGAAAAAATAAAATCGTACAACATACAGCCCGATTTTGCTCAAGATTTAAAGGCGATGCCACCAGTTACCCGTATTTTTACCAACGTATGTAACGCAATAACTTTAAGGAATACCGTGCGGGTTGGTTTTTGGTTTGCTTTCGTGTTTTTGGGTAGCTTTTTTTCTGCCGCTGGTCAGTACTCCAATTCGTGGGTTACTCCAGGGCAAAGTTATTATCGCATTCCGGTAGCACAGAAAGGGGTTTACAGACTTACCCATACCGACCTGCAAAATGCAGGTGTGCCGGTAAATGCTATAGACCCACGCCAGCTTCAGATTTTTCATAGAGGAGTGGAACAGTCTATTCTGGTAGCTGGGCAAGACGATGCGGTTTTTAATACTTCCGATTACATCGAATTTTTTGGACGCGCCAACGATGGCACGTTGGATAAGGATTTATACAAGCCGTCAACACTGCAGCCACATAATTATTATAATCTTTACAGCGATACCACGGCTTACTTTCTTACCTGGCCGTTGGCGGTTACTCCGGGTAAAAGGGTTACAACTTTCTCGGAAGTGAATGTAAGTGCGCTTCCGGCACAAACCCATCATACTTCAGAGCGACTGCTTATTAACAAAGAACAATACTCGGGCGGTAATTTACTTAGCGATGTATTGCGCTTTACACATTTTGATGAAGGCGAAGGCTGGACGGGTGCTGCCATCCGGCAAAATCAAAATGTTGATTATGTTGTTGATTTGATCACGCAAACAGTTCCTGCAGCAGGCAATCCACAATTGGAAATTTTATTGGTTGGTCGCGATCAGATTCCACACACCGCGCAGATTTATGTTGGGCAAACTATTGGTGCCTTACGATTATTAGATACCTATAACTTTAATGGATTTGCGACTGCTAAACTTACATATCCACTTTCGTGGAGTGATGTAGATGCAGAAGGGCGCTTAACGGTGCGATTAGCAGCACCACCTGAAGCCAATAATCGGTTTCAATTCAGTGCCTCGTATGTGCGCGTTACGTTTCCACAGAATTTTCAAATTACATCGCCAACTGCAAACACATTCCGCCTGGCCGAAAATGCAGGTGGTAAATCGTATGTGGAATGGAGTGGTGCAAGCGCTAATACGCGGGTGTGGGATGTAACCAATCCTGAAAATCCGGTAACGATTGGCACACAATTAACGGGTTCAACGTTGCGCGCTATGGTTGATCAGACACAAACTTCGCGCGAGCTTTTTGTTTTTGACCATGTACGTTTGGCAACGGTGAAGCGCATTTCTTTCCGATTACTTACGCCATCGCAATCTAATTATATTATTATCTCGCATAAAGATTTAATGCAAGCAGCCGGTGGTTATGCAAACCCGGTAAAAGCGTATGCGGGCTATCGCGCAAGCGAAGCCGGTGGTAGTTACGATACATTGGTGGTAACAGTCGATCAGTTGTACAATCAGTTTAACTATGGCGAAACTTCACCGCGGGCCATTTATGAATTTATGCGTTACATGGTGGGCGAAGGTTCACCAAACTATTTGTTTCTGATTGGAAAAGGTAGAGATGTTAGTTCGGGTTATCATCGGCTTATTAATCCATCGGCTTCTATTACAAAAGACTTTGTGCCGCCCGCGGGTTCGCCCGGAGCGGATATAACGTACACGGCTGGGTTAGATGGCACTACATACGAACCTGCTGTTCCTACAGGAAGATTATCTGCAACTACACCTTTACAAGTAGCTTCTTATCTGAATAAAATTATAGAAACTGAAACTACTGCGCCCCAAGCCTGGCAAAAGAAAGGCTTGCATTTAAGTGGCGGAATTCTACCAACCGAGTTAATCATCTTTCGCGAATACATGGATGGCTTTAAATCTACAGCCGAGTTGCCGCAATGGGGTGGTTCAATTGCTACCATTGCCAAGCGCGATCCGAATCCGGTTGAGTTGATCAACATTTCGGATCAGGTAAATGCCGGAGTAAATCTGGTAACCTTCTTTGGGCATTCTTCCTCCAGTACCATTGATATTGATATTGGTTTTGCAACTGACCCAACTTTAGGTTATGCTAATCCGGGCAAGTATCCGGTATTCTTAATTAATGGTTGTAATGCCGGTAACTTTTTTTCCAACACACAGGCCTTTGGTGAAGATTGGATGAGTGCCCAGAGCAAAGGAGCGCGGGCTTTTATTGCGCACAGCTCGTTTGGGTTTACGTATTCACTGCAATACTATTCAAGTTTGTTTTATCAGGTTGGTTTTACCAATAGCAATTATGTGGGTAAAGGCATTGGTGATGTTCAAAAAGAAGTTGCGCGACAATACATGCAATCGGCTGCGGCTATTATGGCTAACGTCACGCAAGTGCAACAAATGGTGTTGTTGGGCGATCCGGCTGTTAAACTTTTTTATTTTTCAAAACCCGATTACGAAATCAAACCAGCAGATCTGGCATTGGTTTCGTTTGATGGAAAGCCTGTAACGGTAACCAGCGACTCGTTTGCTATTCGCATTGTGCGGCACAACCTCGGTCTGGCGAAAGATGAGCCCATGAAAATTTCTGTTATGCGAGCGCTGAATGATGGTTCGCAAATGCACTATGATTCTTTGTTTGCACCTGTCTTAAATACCGACACTGTTTTTTTTCACCTGAAAAGTTTGCCGCAAGGAGGTGGTGTGAATCAGTTTACGGTTACACTCGATGCTGATGAGTCAATTGAAGAATTGAATGAAGCAAACAATGTGGCTGTATTAGAAAGTTTTATTGCCACTAGTACCACGCTCAACTTATTTCCTAAAAATTTCGCATTGGTCGGTCAACGCCAAGTAAAATTGCTTTGGCAATCTACCAACCTGCGTTCCGCAAATCGTGAGTATGAAGTTGAGATAGATACCGTAAATACATTTAACAGTCAATTTAAAATTAACCGCACAGTAGCAGCTGCGGTATTAGCTGAGACAGAGCTGGCATTGGCCCCGACCGACTCAACGGTTTATTATTGGCGCACGCGTTTCAAAACACCACAACAAGGTGAAAGTAATGAATGGGTTGCCAGTAGTTTTTCGTATATAAATGATAGTGAAAAGGGGTGGGCACAACTCAGGGCACAACAAGTTCAGGATAATGTGTATTTAAATTTAATTGCGCCCGCTGGAAGTATTCCGTTTTCGTTTGAAGAAACACAAACGCAGGTTTCGGTAACTACTTTTGGTAGTGAAAGTCCGCTACCCTATACCGATGCTTCAATAAAAATCAATGGTTCGGAATTTAATCTGGCCACGCAAGGCCAACCTTGCCGGGATCATTCTTTCAATTTAGTTGCCTTCAATAAGAATACAGCCATTCCTTATCCAGCCTTGCCATTTAACTTTCAAGATCCACGTACGTGTGGCCGCGAGCCGCAGGTGATTAATAGTTTTTTATACTCTGAAATGGAGACTGGCATGGGCGATGATCTTGTTGCATTTGTGAATGCTGTGGCTCCAAGCGATTCGGTAATCATGTTTACCATTCATAATCCATCGTATGTGGCTTGGCCGGTTGCTGCAAAAAATGCATTGGCTGAGTTAGGTGTTAACCCTGCTGATCTAAATTTGCTTCAACCGGGTGAACCAATTATAATTTTTGGAAAGAAAGGTGTGCCAGCCGGAAGTGCCCGTATTGTTCGCGCTTCCATTTCGCCAGCCAACGAACAAGTGTTGAGTGTTTCAGGTTCAATTACAGGTCGTAATTCAAGTGGTACGATGAAATCAACCCGTATAGGACCGGCATTAAGTTGGAAAGAATTTAAACGTGTTGCAGTGCCGGTTGATGCTGGTGACGAATTTTCATTTTATATCTATGGGGTAAATGCTGCGGGTGTTGAGTTTCTGCTTGCTGATGTCGTTGCGGCTGAACATGACTTAACCACTATTGATGCAACAGAGTTTCCTTATCTGCGCGTAGTATTTACTACTACCGATGAAACCAATCTTACCCCCGCGCTGTGGAAAAACTGGATAGTGCTTTACGAATCGCCAGCAGAAGGTTTATTGATGCATACCGGAACGCAAGACGTGCAACATGTACAAGAGGGCGAGGAGTGGAGTACTACATTTGGTTTCAGAAATATTTCTGACAAGACATTTACCGGAATGCTACCCGTAACGCTTGAAGTAATCAACACACAAACGCAAGCACGCGAAACTCAGACTTTTGAAATTACACCACCAACTCCGGGAGCCACCACTTCGTTTGAGATTACCTCGCCCACAACAAATAAACCCGGCAGCAATACAATCAATGTAGCCGTTAATAGTCGTGTGCTTCCGGAAGAGTATTACGAAAACAATTTTTTATCAATGCCTGATTACTTGCTGGTGCAGCCTGCTAAAATTCCACCAATTTTAAA
>DPSB01000263.1 GCA_003537495.1 Cytophagales bacterium
ATTGTGTGAATTAATATTTGCTTATCGCATAGCAACTTCAGGCTGCATTTCCCTTACGGGAAAAGGAATGAGTTGCAACCGTTGTATCAGATCGGTTTTAACTTTTTCGAATGCTGGAAAATAATCTGCCTTAACAGGTAACGAAGGCGGAAGTTCAACATTGAGCGCATCTACCTGCACACCATTTTTCCAGAAACGGTAACACAAATGTGGGCCTGTTGCCAAACCGGTGCTGCCCACATATCCAATGGTTTGCCCTTGCCGCACGCGCGTGCCGGGTGTAATGCCGCTTGCAATTTTAGACATGTGTAAATAGCCTGTTGTGTACGTTCCATTATGCCGCACCTTTACATAGTTACCGTTATTGGTTTTGTATTGCGCTTCCTCTACAATGCCATCACCAACGGAACGAATAGGAGTGCCGGTGGGCGCAGCAAAATCGGTACCGAGGTGCGGACGAAACACTTTTACTACCGGATGAAATCTGCTTTTGGAATAGCGGGAACTGATGCGTGTAAACTCGATTGGGTACTTTAATAACGCCTTGCGCAAACTGTTGCCCTCATCATCAAAGTAATCGAGGCCATCGCCCTGATCGAATGGGAAAGCAAAATAACCATTGTTGGAATGCTCAAAGTAAACGCCAAGTATGCGGCCAATACCAACGGGTTTTTCTTCCACCAGATTTTCTTCGTAAATCATTTTAAACTGATCGCCTTTTTGCAGCCGCTGAAAATCAACTTGCCACGCGAAGATGTCCACAAACTTATTGGTAAGGTCGTGCGAGATATTCATGGCTTCGATAGTGTGCGAAAGCGTAGATTCAATGCGGCCCGAAATGCTGCGTTGCAACGTGTCCACTTTACGCTGACAGGTTTCTACGAGCAACGAATCTTTTAAATGAAATACAACATAATCAATTGCGTTGGGTTCGTACACCAATGCTTTGATTGTTTTGAGCGAATCGTGCTCCACCAATAAAGTGTACTTTTTATGAGCCGAAATTTTTCTGAAATCATAAACCGAGCGCGGCAACAAGTTTAGTTGCTGCTTTATTGCTGGCGAAACGTAATAGCTGCCCAACAAATCAGTAAAGCGTTGGTTCTTCTTAACTTCATCCTCCACCACGTGTAAATCGTTTACCACCATACCATGCATAAAAACAGGTAGAATAATTTCCCGCTCAATATGTTGAATAGAATCAACCTCGGCTGCATAATCACCCGCTTGCGAAAACCACGAAGTGCGGCTGTCGATCAGAAAGAACAAACCAATAAAAGCCCCGATGGCAAAAACGCCAATGAAAATTCGCTTAACCCAGGTGTTAGTGAAAAACATCATCGTTAAAAAATGTGGGCCGAAGCCGCAAGTTAAGTTTAAAAAATCTGGTTCGTAAACCAGTTACGTTAGCCAAAGATAAGCATGAATTTTAAAGTGGGCAACGATTAAAGCGGTTGATTGTTATGGATATAACTCCTTATACTTTTTCTTGCCCTCATCCAGAAAAGCGGCAAACTTTTCTGCGCTTAGATTATAGCCATAAGGCGTAACCAACACCCGCTCATCTTTACCCAACAACACATAAAACGGTTGAGCATTGTTGTTCAGTTTGGCTATTTGCAAATCGGCATTTTGTTTACCGATGGTTTTCTTCACTTTGTTATCGTACGATGAAGTGTACCATTCGCTTTCGGGCAATGTTGTTTTATCATCTACATAAAGTGCCACCACCACATAATCATCGCGCAAGCGTTGCAATACTTTTGGGTCGCTCCATACATTGGCTTCCATCTCGCGACAGTTGGTACAACCGTGCCCGGTGAAGTCGATAAACAACGGCTTGTTTTGTTGGCGGGCGCAGGCTATAGCCTGATCATAATCGTAGTATCCACTTAAGCCATGCGGCAGGTGGAGGAAGTCAGCATACTTGGGTTCATCGCAAATGGCATTTGTTTTTTCTGCAGATGTAGTTGCGTTCAACACATTAAAATCGTGTGTGTACATGGGCGGCAAGTAACCAGCCAATGCTTTTAAGGGCGCGCCCCACATTCCGGGAATGAGATAAACGGTGAATACGAAAACAATCATGGCCAGTGAGAGACGTAACACACTAACCGTTTTATCTTCGGCATCTTTACCGGTATCGCCCGGCATGCGGAAGCCCTTCATTAAGTAAACCCCAATTAAAAGGGTAATCACAATCCAGATGGCAATGTTGATGTCGCGATCGAGAATTCCCCAATGAAAAGCCTGATCGGCAATACTTAAAAACTTAAATGCCAACGCAATCTCAATAAAGCCTAATACAACTTTAACCGTGTTTAACCAACCACCCGATTTCGGTAATGATTTTAACCAGCCTGGAAAAAATGCAAACAACGTAAATGGAATGGCGAAAGCAGCAGCAAACGCAAACATGCCGAGAATGGGTTTCAGAAATTCGCCACCAGCCGATGATACCAGAATACTTCCTACAATCGGGCCCGTACAACTGAACGAAACCAACACCAATGTAAATGCCATGAAGAATACACCAAGCAAGCCACCCTTTTCGGCTTGCTGATCTACTTTGTTGATAATTGATCCGGGCAACGTAATCTCAAACAAACCCAAGAAGGATAAACCGAAGACGATGAACACCGAAAAGAATATGAGATTTGGAATCCACTCGGTTGATAAATGGTTGGCAGTTTCTGGCCCCATAATTGGAGCAAGTGCGGCACCGATTAATGTGTAGATAAAGATGATAAAGAAGCCATACATCAACGCTTGAAATTTTGTACCGCGACCAGTGAAGAAGCTTACAGTCATCGGAATCATAGGGAACACGCAGGGTGTTAACAATGCCGCAAGACCAGCAAGAAATGAAAGCAACAAAAATCCCCATAATGATTTCCCTTGTGCATCGTCCTGAACTAAAGTTGAATCCAGAATTGGTCCATTGGTTTCCGCTACCGGAGTTTCTGTTGTGGGCGCTGCAAGGTCGATAGGTTGTTGAAGCGTACCATCATTTTTAATTTGTTCCGATGCACCACTCACCTTTATAGCAAACGAAAAATCATCGGCACTTGAAATACATTGGCCGGTTAGATCGGAACACACCTGGTAATCGGATTCACCCGCAAGCACTAAAGGCGCACCCAGAATTTTTATCTTCTGGCGGAACTCTCCCGTCTTCTTAAAGATTTTTACATCGCACTCAAAAATCTCGTCATACTTATCAAGCGGATTAACCGGAACCACATTTCCAACTAATTGATAACTGGCATGCGGTACTAAAGCGAACGAGGTTTTTATCGGGCCATCTTCGCACGGAAACTCAGAAGAGTATAAATACCAGTTCTTATCGATAGTGGCTTTAAAGATTAATTCAACCACATCGCCTACTTTGGCCTCGGTAACAGAAGCCTCATAACTCCATTTGGCGGGCGTAAGAACCTGGGCTTGCGCCAGGAAAGCAGAGAAAAGAAAAAGCAGTAAAGCGAGTTTTTTCATATCAAAAGGTAAACTTAGAGCAGCTCAACCATTGTGAGCTACAAATACTTGCGGATTAACGTGTTTTTAACACAACAAATTCCCGTAATTTTAAGAATTAAGCTGCAACTAATTAAACCAAAGAACGTGTCAGTCCTTTGAACAACCTTAAAAAAACAAACTATGAAACGAGTATTACTATTTCTGTTCATCCTTTTCGTGGGTGTTTCAACATACGCCCAAACAGCCGATGAGATTTTGGCTAAGTATTTAGAAACCACCGGGGGTGTACAAAATTGGAAAGCCCTTAAAACGATGAAGGCAACCGGCAAAATGTCTATGCAGGGCATGGATCTTGATTTTGAGCTTACTTCCAAAGTACCCAACAAGCAATACATAACAATTCTGGTTCAAGGGCAAAAGATCATCCAGGCTTATGATGGAACAGACGCATGGATGCTAAATCCGTTTATGGGAGGCAAAGACCCAGTAAAGATTCCGGCAGAAGAAGCCAAAGAAATGACTGAACAGGAGTTAGAGGATGAATTTATTGATTACAAGAAAAAAGGCCACGAAGTTAAATTGTTAGGCAAGGAAGAAGTAGACGGAACCACCTGCTTCAAAATAGAGCTGATTAAAAACAAAAATAATGATAAGGAAGACGTGACTGAGATTCATTATTTCGATGCTGAAAACTTTGTGCCGATTATGACCAAAGCTTATGCGCGCTCAGGACCATCAAAAGGCCAGGAGGCCCAAACATATTTAAGCGATTACCAGGAAGTAAATGGTTTGATGATGCCGTTTTCAATGGAAACAAAATCGAATGGACAAACTGTACAAAAGATGACTTTTCAAAAAGTAACTATTAATGAAAGTGTTGAGGATACACTCTTTGCATTTCCTAAAAAGTAATAGTCAATCAAAAACAAAGGCTGCATGATGTGCAGCCTTTTTTTATTTCTCCTTCCGGAAACAAATTTCTTTCAATATGAAAAAGCTGTTCTTATTGCTGTGCGTAACAGTAACCATACACGCAAACGCACAAACGGAACTCTCAGGCAAAGCACTTTTGGGTGGTTTACGCGCTCGTTCCATTGGCCCCGCTATTATGAGTGGCCGTATTTCTGATATTGAGGTATCGAATAAAAAACCAGAATTGATTTACGTGGCCTCAGCTGGTGGAGGCCTTTGGAAATCAATCAGTGCCGGAGCTAATCTCAGGCCCGTGTTTGATGATTACACGATGTCTATTGGCAAAGTTACCATCGATCAAAATCACCCCGATACTGTTTGGGTAGGCACGGGCGAACCGTGGGTGCGTAATAGTGTTGGTGTTGGTAATGGTGTTTATAAATCCGTTAATGGCGGAACCAATTGGGACTTTGTGGGTCTGAAAGATTCTGAACACATCAGCGATATTATAGTACATCCGAAAGACCCCAACACAGTTTATGTAGCCGCACAAGGTCAGCTCTGGAGTGCTAATGAAGAACGCGGTGTTTTTAAAACAACAGATGGCGGAAAAACATGGACCAAGATTTTATATGTAGATGCAAACACGGGTTGTGCCGATATGGATATCGATCCGAAAAATCCAGACATACTGTATGCGGCTATGTGGAGCCACCGCAGGTATCCTGATTTTTTTGATTCAGGATTTACCGGAGGCAGCGGTCTTTATAAATCAACCGATGGTGGTAAAACGTGGAACAAAATTCACAATGGGTTACCCAATACGATGCTTGGCCGTATAGGTATTGCCGTTGCGCCCACCAATGCCCAGGTTTTATATGCAAGTGTGGAAGGTAAGGGCGATGAAAACAAAGGCTTATACAAATCAGAAGACGCAGGAGCATCGTGGAAAAAAGTTAACAGCGATTTTAGTAACACGGTGCGTCCGTTTTACTTTTCGCGGTTAACAGTCGATCCATCAAACGAAAAAAATGTTTTGAAGTGTGCCTTCGTTCCAATCATCAGCACCGATGGCGGACTTAAATTCAGACAAATGGGTAGCCCCCATGCTGATGTGCATGCAGGTTGGATTGATCCGAAAAACTCCAAGCATATTTTATTAGGAACCGATGGCGGTGTTTACGAATCGTTCGATCAGGGTTATACATTCCGCATGTGGGATAACCTGGCCGTGGGTCAGTTCTATCACGTGTCGGTTGATAATGAAACACCGTACAACATTTACGGAGGCTTGCAGGATAACGGATCGTGGTTTGGCCCTTCGCAAGGTGCCGGTGGCGTAACCAATGCCGATTGGCAAATGTCGTTGTATGGTGATGGATTTTATTCGCACCGCCATCCTACCGATAAAGATATTATCTACTCAGAATATCAAGGTGGCGAAATGAATCGGGTGAATATTAAAACCGGTCAAGCCAAAGGCATAAAACCTTTTCCCGCCAAAGGCGATCCGGATTTAAGGTTTAATTGGAACACGCCATTGGTACAAAGTCCGAATAAGGTTGATCGCATTTATGCGGGCAGTCAGTTTTTATTTATGTCGGATGACAGAGGTGATACCTGGAAAAAAATCTCACCCGATCTCACCACCAACGACCCGAAGCGTCAACGCCAGAAACAAACCGGTGGTTTATCAATTGATAATTCTTCGGCTGAAAACAATACCACCATTTATGCAGTGGCTGAATCTCCAATTGATGAAAAATTGGTTTGGGTTGGTACCGATGATGGATTGGTTCAGGTTACAACCAATCAAGGCACTTCGTGGACAAACGTTACAAATAACATTGCAGGATTAACCGCTGGCAATTGGTGTTCGTATGTTGAGCCAAGCCGGCACGATAAAAATACAGCCTACGTAACTTTCGATAACCATCGCAATGGTGATATGAAAACCTATATCTACAAAACCACTGATATGGGTGTAACATGGTCATCGTTGGCAACTCCTGATATTGAAGGATTTGCCTATGTGGTTCGTGAGGATCTTAAAAACCCGAACTTGCTTTTTGCAGGAACAGAATTTGGGCTTTATGTTTCGATTGATGGCGGAAAGAAGTGGAATCGCTTCGACAATAATCTTCCAAAAGTTGCTGTGCACGATATGGTTATTCATCCAACCGAAGATGCGTTGGTGTTAGCCACGCATGGCCGCGGGATTTATATTATTGATGACATTACGCCACTACGCCAAATCACACCCGAGATTATGGCAAAGACGTTTCACTTTCTTGAAACCAAGCCAACTATTTTAAGTGAAACTGGTGGCAGCACGCGCAACCCTTCACCGGGCGATGATGTATTTTATGGCGAGAACCCCAACCCGCTTCCGCGTGTGGTGTATTACATGAACAAACGACATACGTTTGGAAAGATGGCCATTGAGATTTATGATTTGGATGGAACGCTAATGAAAGAAATTCCGGCCGGTAAAAGTGCAGGTATTAACATTGTTGACCTTGTTTTAACACGCGATCGCCCACGGATTCCACCATCAGATACCCGTGAAGCGGTGGGTGGGGCACTCTTCGGGCCGATGTTGCAAGCAGGAACGTATAAGGTGAAAGTGATAAAGGGGAAAGAAGAGTTCTGGGGATCGTTTACACTTCAATATCCGGAGAACTCAGTTTATACGATGGCCGAAAGAAAACTTCAGTATGAAACAACCATGAAGTTATTTAAGCAAGCAGAAGATCTGGCCTATGTATATGCTGCTCAAATAGATTTATTGAATCAATCAAAAGAGCGCATTCAAAAGTTTCCTAAACTTTCGAAAACATTTAATCCATTAATTAAAGAACTGGAAACCCAGAATAATGCTATCGCCTTTAAGGGTGGCGATTTCTACATCGCTACCGAGCGCAGGTTAACAGAAGAAGTAGCAGAACTGTATGGCACGGTACGATCTTACCCAGGACGTCCGGGCATATCGCAATTAGAGCGCGTGGATAACCTTTCATTGAAAGTAGCAGAAATTCAAAAAACTTTTGAAGCGATTAAAAACTTAAAAGTGAAAAAGATTAACAGCACAGTGGCTGGCGATAAATTGGTTCAACCACTAAAGGTTTTATCCGAGCAAGAGTTTAAGACCGGAACTGCTGGCCCTGTGGAACCGGAAAAGACAAAGCAACTTTTACAGCAATTGTTGTATTTATATTAATGGATAAGCTCCGTAGGAGCGGGATATTGGTAGCC
>DPSB01000264.1 GCA_003537495.1 Cytophagales bacterium
TTAGCAGAGCATCGAAAACTAAGACGGCTATTCAAGGATGAAAAGGAAGTTGTTAAAAATCTTGGACTAATTGAGGAGAAACTAGAAGCGCATATACGATTTGAGGAGCGTATATTATTTATGGAGATTCAAAAATTTGCAACGCTAGAGCAACTCGAGGAAATGGAAAAAATGCATTTTGAATTGGATAGCCTTAAGAAACCTGAAGAATGGAAGAACGAATTCTGGAAATAGTGTAAATGCATGAAGGTAAGGCATGTATTTGACATTCACATTATCGTATTTCTACAAAACGAAAAGCACACCATTTTGACCTATCAGGGAGAATATCGTAATCTGATGGCGTTACTAAATGACAAATTCTATATTGATGACTTTGGAGAATGTAAAGGGATAGGCCGATGCGGTACATGTCATATCCATATCCTCAATAATATCGATGTAGCATCAAACAAAGCAAATGCGAGCAATGAAAATGCAACACTTGGCAAAATGAATTGTGTGCAATGGAATAGCCGGTTAGCATGCCAGATTATGATTGACAAAAGTTTAGATGGGGTACAGATTGAGTTTGAGACTATCTAACAGCATACTTAACGTGTCTGCTGCCGTCCTGGAGGAAGTCTTGGGCAAATAGAATTGTTCCAGGCAGCAGTTGCTGGATTCGGTTTACAATCTTGTCTTTACGGAAATACTTCGGATGTCCATTGTCACAAAAAATTACACCTTTTTGTGACAAAACCAGTGGTTAGTCACAAAATCATCGAATTTTTGCGATTCCATATTAGGTTTCTGAAGGGGGCAATGGAACATTGGGTAATTTTACTCAATATGTTGAGTAGAATGTAATACATCAGGTTATAGCCTGAAAATGAGCCGGTTTTTATCAGATTTAACTTGATAGTTTCTTCGACACAGTTAAACCATCGTTTACACCATCAACGAACAACGGAACCAACTTTTCCAACTCCCTGAGCACTAATCCGACTCCCCGTCAACATTAAGTCAACTCAACGTGAACATGCTTGGTCGTGTCCTTCGTTCTTCCGGCTCGAAAAGCCAATTCATTTAAAATCCAAAATAATCCTTCATAAACCTTAACAATCCTTCATAACCCTTCACAATCGTTAACCCTCCGCTGAAGGCTGATCTACATTTACAAAAAAGAAAACGGCATGTGAGGTAACTGAAGCTCTCGCCTTCAGAGGGAAGATTTGAAATGGATTGGAAGAGATCGATCAAATCAGGAGGCAAGATTAAGTAAGTAAATGATTTAAATTATTAAGGTTATGAGAACCAGAAATTTCTTAGTGCCACAAGATTTAATCTTCGAATTTGTAGAAGCCATCGAAGAAAATGACTTCGCCAATCACATCGTAGGAATAACAGCAGAGAGTGAGATTGAAATCAGCATTGGCTATAACACCGATGAACGAAAGGTGGTCAACGAACTTCAAGATATGATTGATGAACACAACTATGATTAGGATGATGACGAAGATGAGGATTAAATTTTAACGCTGCTGTTCATAGAGGCACCTGTTCATAGCAAGTGTTTCTTTTTTTAAGTAAAGTGCAGAATGATTCGTGATGTATGGAGAGAGTTAAAAAATTATCAATTGCCCATTGCAAGAAAATCCTTGAATCAAGTGGCAAAAAGTATTCCGATGAGGAAACAGAAAAAATCAGAGATTTACTTTACAAACTTGGTGAATTGGATTACCGTATATCAATGGATATGAACAAAAGTGATAATTCTACCTGCGAACTAAATAAAGCTGCATAGTATTTGCTTTATTTCATTTACCTTCCTTAATTCCACAATATGAAAAAGGTAGTCCTTTATGTTCGTGTATCCACTGATGAACAAGCTAGATTAGGCTATAGCCTGGGTCATCAGGAAATGGTGCTTACAAAATTTTCAGAGCTAAAAGAGTTTGAAGTAGTCAGTATATTCAGAGAAGACCATTCAGCTAAAAACTTTGAACGGCCTGAATACAAAAAGCTTTTCAAATTCTGCAAAACCCATAAAAAGGAAATTGATTTCGTGTTGATTACTAAATGGGATCGTTTCTCTCGCAATCAACGCGATGCCCTTCAAGAGATAAAATCCTTTAGTGATTTAGGAATTGAGGTGAACGCTGCGGAGCAATGGATTGACTTTTCCATTCCACACAACAAAATGATGCTGTCCATTTATCTCACCATTCCGGAGATTGATAACGATGTGCGCGGAATTAATACGAGGATGGGAATGCGAAGAAGCTTGAAGGAAGGTCGGTGGACAGGTGTTGCGCCTATTGGTTACAAGAACGATCGCGATCACCTAAAGAAACCCATCTTAATTCCAAGTGATAAAGCTCCTTTAATACTTGAATCCTTTGAATTGTTTGCCACCGGACTTTACGATAAAGAAGAGCTACGCAGAATAATGAACAAAAAGGGGTTGATATTAAGTAAAAGTCAATTCCCGAAAATGCTGGAGAACTCACTTTATATCGGAAAGATTTTCATTCCAGAGTTTAAAGGTGAGGATGCGCAGCAAGTGGAGGGGCTTCATGAACCAATCGTGCCTGAAGAATTATTCAATAAGGTTCAATGGATGCTAAAGTCAAATCAGAGCCAACGCAAGTTGTACGAAAAGCTTAATGATGTGACTCCGTTAAGAGCTTTAATCACATGTAGCAAGTGTGGCGGGAAGCTAACCAGTAGTGCCTCTAAAGGTAGAAGTCGTTACTATACTTACTACCATTGTAGAAATGGCTGTACAGAAAGAATTCCTGCTGAACAAGCTCATGAAGCATTGTTGAATTACTTTGATGAGGTTGCCGTTAAACCAGAGATTGAGAAACTTTATCTGGACGTGATGGGTACCATCTTCAAAGCGAATGAGTCAAATCGTGAGCAAGAGATTAGTGGGCTGAAAGAAAATCTATCCGGTGCAAACAAGAAATTAGCATCGCTAGAAGAAAAATATGTACTCAATGAAATTGAACGTGATAGTTATTCTTTCATGAAGCCACGATTCAAAGACGAAATATCAAAGCTCAAGGAAAAGTTAAGCGATCTTGAATCGAAAGAAACAAACTATACGCGGTATCTGAATTCCGGAATTACACTATTACAGAACCTCAGTTATTATTATGAGGCAGCCAGTTTACCAAACAAACAGAAACTCATTGGTTCAATTTTCCCGGAAAATTTGATCATCGAAAATGGCAAGTGTCGAACCGCCCGTGAGAATGAAGTAATCCGCGTTTTAAAGGGATTTGAGCAGGATTTTACAAAGGAAAGACCGAGAAATTCTCGGCCTTTCCGGTCTGGTAGTCCCGACAGGAATCGAACCTGCATCAAAAGTTTAGGAAACTCCTATTCTATCCATTGAACTACGGGACCAATTTTATGAGGCCTTAAAGTCTCACAAACAGGCCGCAAATTTAAGAGAAAATAAAGCCAGTGCAATTTATTCTCGTATTCGCGCCAAATCAGCTTCGGCTGCAATAAAACCAAATGCCGAAAAATGTTTTCCGCCCACTACGCGTTCAAAAACAGAAATGGCTTGCGCGGTATCGCCATTGCATAAGTACCAATTGCCAACTCCATAACCTTGTGTGGCAATGGCCAGATCGGCATCGGAAGAAGTGCTGCTTACGTTCAGTACCGAATCAACCGGTAGGTTGCCTTTATAAAGATTGAGTCGCTTGAAGTAAGAATCATTTTCAACAATCGTCATGTTAGGCGTAATTTTTTCCAGTAACAGTTTTGCTTCATCCGTTTTGCCTTGTCTGCGATAGGTCATGTACAACCAATCTACCGTGGCCGTAATCAAATCATCATTATCGCTTACGTCCATACATTTTAAATAGGCTTGTTCGGCTTTATCGAATTCACCTTTAAGGTAATGTGCCAAGCCTAAATGATACCACACATTAAATTGTGTAGAAGATAATGGCTTGTTGATTTTATTGGGCATGCCATCGGGCTCAATTTCCAATGGTGTTGCTGGCATCAACTCAGCCGCTTTGGTAAAATCAGCAATGGCTGCATCTAATTTGCGTTGCGAAAGATAACGGTGCCCGCGATGGCGATAGAGTTTGTAAGAGTTGGGATATTGTTCAATGCCTTCCGTAAACACATCAATTGCCTGATTGTATTTTACTTTATACGCCAACCTACGCCCCAACCAGATGTAGTTTTCTTCGGATGGATCGGCATCAAAATTTTTTTGTGCTACCGCCAGGTTGCTGTCCAGTTTTGCATTGAGTTCAGTAGGTGCATAATATTCTAATCCTAATAAGGAATAAACTTCAGCTGCTTCGGCAGCAGCTTGTTCGGGGTTATTTTCTTTACAGGCAAACGCCAACACTGCTAAAAGAATAAGGCTTACACGTTTCATGTTGTTATTGATTTAGTTACCCGG
>DPSB01000561.1 GCA_003537495.1 Cytophagales bacterium
AGAATAGAATTATATACCGAACCCTATGCCACGCACTATCATCAAAACCGCGAAGCTGCCATAAAACCCTACGTGGAAGCTGCTAAGGTTGCACACCAGCTTGGTTTAGGAATTAATGCCGGCCACGACCTTGACTTACATAACCTGAAATACCTCCGCGATTCTATTCCGCATTTAGATGAAGTTTCGATTGGGCACGCGCTGATCTGCGATGCGCTGTATTTTGGATTGGAGAATACGATTCAACTTTACCTGCGACAGTTGAAGTAGTGCTGTAAAATCAATTCGGTGGTTGTTTGAAACAGTTCAGTCATTGCTTTCGGCAATCAGGTATATTATAATTTATGAGCTCCATTATGCCTTCTACTTTTGAGCTATCAAAACAAGAAGACAGATGGACATCCGCAAAAAAGTAATTGTTATAGTGGGAATCTTGGTAGCAGTAGCCAGTTATTATTCAATCGTAATATTGCCTGCGCTTTAGATAACTTGTCATCTGGCCGACTAAATCAGCCGGTAAGATTAGTTTACTTTGCTTTTGAAATTCAACGTTTATGAAAGTCCTTCGCCTATTCCTTCTGATCAGTGTAATCTTAACCGCTTGTACATCAAAGTCAAACACAGCACAAATTTTTGTAACGGATGAAGGTGCGATTCAAGGTTACGATCCTGTAGCTTACTTCACACAAGAGCAACCGGTAAAAGGTTCAAAAGAATTTTCGTTCAAGCATGCCGATCAAATCTGGTATTTCGCTTCCGCAGAAAATCTTGAAGTGTTTAAGAGCAACCCCGAAAAATATGCGCCACAATTTGGTGGTTATTGTGCATATGGTATGAGCCGCGGTTATAAAGCTAAAACCGAACCCGATGCGTGGACCATTGTGAATGGTAAACTATATCTGAACTACAATACAGATGTGCGTAACATCTGGAATGAAAAGCAGAGTGAGTTTATAGAGAAGGCTAATGCTAATTGGCCAACGGTTAAAACAACTTCATTTGAAAATTGATTAGTATCGCCAACTTCTGGTATCCGCTCCTTTAGGCGCACTTTCCTGAATTCGTTTTAAAATTTTTGGCAAGTACATGGTGTTGTATCGCAACCGCGATACATAGTTTGGATTTTCGTGGTCGCCATTCCAGCAATGCTCGGCTCGGTCGCCATAATCTACTTCGCCTTTGTAAAATGGGGTTTGGGTTTTCTTCAAAAAATCTTCCATCAGGTACACGGCATTGTTCAGGTAATAATTATCCATATCACCACAGTAAATATGTATCTTACCTTCCAGCTTAGGGCCTAATGTTTTCCAATCGCGTTCCAGAATATAACGCAAGTCGTAGTTTTCTTTCCAGTACTCAGCTACGCTTTTATCAATCGCTCCGGTTTCTTTATTAAAAATTCTTTTCGGATAGCCGTCATCACCTTGTGGTGAGTAAACTGCTTCCCAGATGTCCCACTGCTGGCCGCTGCGAGTCTTTGTGCCCAGTGCCAGTTCATAGTGATTCGATTCTTCCATCGTATTTTGAATCTGGCCTAAGTAATTGCGATGTGCCGGGCGCGGAAGTTTTTTAAAATCGCTATCGTACCAATACGCATTTTCGTCTTTGTAAATATCTACCAAACAATACGCACGAAAGTCTATGGGATCAGGACATGCTGCAAAGCAGCCGTTAAAATCATCGGGATAAAACATTTGCACGGCCAATGCCTCCCAGCCACCGGTTGAACCACCATAGGTAAAGCGCGCCCAGCCCTCGCCAATTCCCCGAAATTGTTTTTCAATTTCAGGCACAAGCTCTTTCATAATCGCATCCCCGTAAGGGCCCAAGTTAGCCGAGTTTACGGCATACGAATCATCGTAATAAGGATTGGCATGTTGTATTTCAATGATCAGAAAGCGTGGAAAGTTTTTGCTTGTCCATTGCTTATAAAAATTGTACGCTTCCTGTTTTTGAAATTTGTTATAACCATAAATACCAAAGCGGGCTGCATAATCGGTAGTATCCATATCGGCCGGTGGCGGTTCGGTACTAAATCCTCCAAAGTCGCTGGGAAAATGCCCATGGTAAATCATGAGTGGATACTTTGCTTCCGGATGTTCATCAAAACCTTCGGGTACTAACACGTGCGCACCTAAAAACATAGGCTTACCCCAAAACTCAGTAAGCAATTGACTCTGTATTTTTATATGCTTTACATACTTCGAATCTTTGGGCTCTTCAATAGGTGGAATTTTCTGATCCATCGAGAGTTTTATTGTCTCTTTCTTAGTGGGATCGATTGACACTTTAATCGGTGTGCTATAAAAATTACCTGGCTTACGATTCCATTGCTGCCCCTCGCCCTGATCGGGTGGAAGTTTTACGGTATGTCCTGTTTTAAGATTGAACGTTTCGTAGCGGTTAATCAATGCTTGTGCATAATATTCACCAGCCGGTATATCGTTAATGGTGCGCTTGGGAAAACCAAATGCATTGGTGGCATCCAGCGTTATTTCCTGGCCGGGTTGCATCCCCTCTACATCAATTCCGAAAACAAGTTGGGTGGATAAGCCATCGTTAATCTGAAAACGTGGTTCCGATTTATCATTATTGGCAATCAGCACTAACAAGCGGCCATCTTGTGCCTGTTCACTCAACTCTTTCGTAAATGAAATTGTGAATGTTAATGTTGAGGCTGGCTGATTTTGCTCGCAACTGAGCAAAAGTAACAGCAGAAAAACCGAAAGGGCTGTTTTCATGTGTTTCTAATTTTGAATTAAAGGCGCATGGAATACTAATAAGTATTTGCGGCTGGTGCACGCTTTTAAGTGCCATTTCATATACATGCATGATTAATGTAAGGAAGGTATGCTGAATCTCGCTTTTAAGCAAAGAAGTTTCAACAAGCGGTAACTTCATTGGGATTAAGCTTTTGGCAAAGCCTTATTTTGACTTCATACAAATGGATAAGGTTATTATATTGCACACGCTTTTAAGCCAACCATGACGATATACCTGGTAGAAGACGATGAAATCTATGCTGAGTTTATAAAAAAATCTCTCAGCGGGGATGGTCGTGTGTTTTCTGTTTTTCATTCCGCTGAAGAAGGGTTGCCTGCTTTGCAAAGAGCTCTACCCGATGTGCTGATTATCGATTACAAATTACCTGGTATAAGCGGCATTGATTTGTACGAAAAAATTAAACCTCGTCTAAAAGAAGAGAACAAAGTAATTATGCTTAGTTCGCTGGAAGATGGCAACATGGTGCTGAATTTTATACAGCGCGGTGTGCGCGATTATGTAATTAAAGATGAGAATGTGGTGGATTCGTTGCAGGCCGTATTGAACGGAAGCGAAGATGATTATTATCTCTTCAATTAACTTCCAACTTCTGATTTTCCTTTTTTAAAGAAGCACCTGTTCCTTTATCTAGTTTTACGGTAAAGATTGTGCCTAAACCTTCTTCGCTTTCGCAGATAATTTCGCTGCCCATTTTTTCCACCAAAGCTTTTACAATCGATAAGCCAAGCCCGGTAGAACTTTCACCACCCGTTGGGCGGGCTGATAGTCGTTGAAACTTACGATGGAGATTTTTTTGATCTTCTTTGGTAATACCAGGCCCTTCGTCTTTCACTTTTACCAAAAACNNAAGATGAGAATGTAGTGGATTCGTTGCTGGCCGTATTAAACGGAAGCGAAGACGATTACTACCTGTTTAATTAATTGCGATTTTCTGGTTCTCTTTTTTAAAGAGTTCTCCAGTACCCTTATCCAGTTTAACGGTAAAAGTGGTTCCGGCACCTTCTTCGCTTTCGCAGACAATTTCGCTGCCCATTTTTTCAACCAGTGCTTTTACAATAGAGAGGCCCAGGCCTGTGGAACTTTCGCCACCGGTAGGGCGAGCGGATAGGCGCTGGAACTTACGATATAAATTCTTCTGGTCTTCTTTGGTAATACCCGGCCCTTCATCTTTCACCTTCACCAAAAATTTATCACCAACCTCTTCGATCAATACAAAAATATTTTTTCCTTCCGGAGAAAACTTAAGTGCGTTTGAAATCAGGTTTTCAAAAATGCGATTGAGGTACATTTTATCGGCCAGCACTACGGCTTGTGCCGGAGGCTCAAAATGAATTTGAATTTTCTTTTTCACCGCAAGGGTGCGATAGTTTTTAACCAATGAACCAACCGTTTGGCTTAGATTAAGGTTTTCTGGTGAATGATCAATGCCCTGATCTTCGAGCCTGCGGTTGTCTAACAGGTTGCGAATCATACTCAACCCATCAGCAACAATCTGGTGAATCTTACCCAGATACTCGCGCTGTTCTTCTGTTAGATTTTCGTTGGTAAGTT
>DPSB01000248.1 GCA_003537495.1 Cytophagales bacterium
ACTGCCTGAAGCGTTGCAAAAAGATGCTGAGCTATATGCGGGTTGTGTTTCGGGGGCTATTCAAAAAGAAGAATACCTTAACCTGATTAAAATGAATGGCTTTAATAACATCATCATTCAGAAAGAAAAGCCAATTACACTACCCGATGATATTCTGAATCAATATTTAAATGAAGTACAACTTGCTGAATTCAGAGCCGGAACTACCGGTATTTTCAGCATAACCGTCTATGCCGAAAAAATAAAATCCTGCTGTGGAACAGATTGTTGTAATTAAATTTCTTTTCAAAAAGTATCGAAAGCCAATTGTAATTACCACAGCGGTTATTGTATTGCAAGTTGCTTTCGGATTCGACCCCAAATTCTGTATCATCAATATCGTTTGGTTATTTGTTTAAAATTATGGTTCAAAAAAAGATTCTTGTGTTATGCACCGGCAACAGTTGTCGCAGCCAGATTGCTGATGGCTACCTGAAATGTTTTGTTGGTGATAAAGCTGTTGTTTATAGTGCCGGCATTGAAACACACGGTGTTAACCCGCGGGCCATCGCTACTATGAAAGAAGACGGCATTGATATTTCGCATCATACCTCTAATAATGTAGATGAATACCAACACCTCGATTTTGATTTTGTGATTACCGTGTGCGACAATGCAAACGAACATTGTCCGGTTTTCACTTCTACAGCAAAAAAGTTTCACCACAACTTTCGCGATCCAGCCAAAGCCACCGGAACGGAAGCAGAAATAATGGAACAGTTTCGCTCAGTTCGCACTGAGATTAGAATGTATTGTAAACAATTTGTGGTTGAGAATTTGTAATAACTATTCGCCAACCCATACATTAAGATATTGCGTGGGCGATTTTACCAGCACCTTATAAAAGCCAGATTTTACTGCTGGTTTAAATCTGAAACTCAATTCCCGTGCCGCTACTGTTTTTACTTTTTGATACTGATCGGTGGAGCCTGTTGAAAAATTATTGGTTGTGGTGATGTAAACTTCCAGGCTATCCAATGCCTGGTTTTCTAATTTCCATCCAATTAAAATCTCTTCCGCTTCGCGCGAAGCTTTTAGTGCTGAAAAATCCAGTGCGCCAATAAAAGGCACACCATCTAATTCTTCCTTTGTAGATTTTGGAATGGTAAGATTAAGGTGATTGGCAATGGAGGGCATAATATCAACCATGGCTGGTGTATCATTAAAATGTGAATTCAATTTTTTGCTATTAGTGGTAATCCAGGTTAATCGCTCCCGATCGGATTGCCCCCCATGATGC
This sequence comes from Cytophagales bacterium, assembly GCA_003537495.1. Lineage (GTDB taxonomy): Bacteria > Bacteroidota > Bacteroidia > Cytophagales > Cyclobacteriaceae > ELB16-189. Next base: position 1,280 of record DPSB01000248.1, read on the forward strand.
TTTCCTGTTTCTACATCCCGACCATGATCGGTGGTGATCACAATCAGCCAGTCTTCCTTAAAATTCTTTTCCCGGTCTTTAATGGCCCGCCATATTTTTCCGATTTGCGCATCGGCCGCTTTAATAGCCTCATAGTACTGCGGACTATCACCATACATATGGCCCATGTCATCGGTAAATTCTAAATACACCCATGTTAAATCGGGCGCATAATCTGTAATAGCTTGAGCTGCTGTGGTCACAACAGCATCGTCAATTTGTTGTATAAACTTACGATCATCACGGTGGGGAAACCGAATGGTGTCATATTCCAGGCTATCATACTTAAAATCAAGTTTGATGGAACCTGCAGCATTCAAACCTTCGCCAATAAGTTTTGTGCGGTTATCCAACCAGGTTGAAAAGATTGCGGTAGTTAATGTCGTATCGCTTGCTTCGGCCACTCTGAAAATATTCCAGTAGTTATAATTCGGTGCGGCAATATCATTATCCCACACGTTATGTTTATTAGCCCATGTTCCAGTAATCAAACTGTTGTAACCCACTGCCGAAATGGTAGGAGTTTTACTATAACCCTCCGCTTCGCCACCCGTGTAGGCCCGTGTATAACCACCGGCTTGTTGAATCTCTTTTAATGCAGGCAATTCTAGTTTTTCAATTACATCGGCAGGAATGCCATCTACAATTATGAAGAGTGCTTTGGGTTTGGGCAGCGTAACTTCTGTTTTGGTCGACTGACATGAGAAGGTTGAAGTGGCTATTCCAAGCAGACAAATTTTAAAAAGACTTTGCATAGTAAATTTTAAATAGGATTAAGTGTGTACGTGGCCAATACGCCAAAATGATCGGAAGCATAACCTTCAACCGAAATACCTGAACCGTCTAACGGACCCCCAACCAGCCGGATGTCGTCCAATGTATAGGCATCACTATCGGAATGATAAATAATATCAATACGATCGTAAACTTCGGTGGGTGTTCTTATCGGAGTCCAGGTATTACCGGGAAAATTTGCAGCATTTGAAAATTCACTTCTATAGGCATCAATAAGCCCGGTATTTATAAGCGTATTACTCACAGGCCATGACACTACTTTATTGAAGTGAAGATTGCTGGCAGCAGTTGTTGCATTCCAATCGAGGTGTGAAGGTTCATTAAAATCGCCCGTTACAAAAACCGGAATACCTTCCGCCATTAGGTTTTCAATTTGTTCTACTACTGGTTCAATTTCAGGCAGCCTGGTTTGTGTGGCACTGGTAATAGCTTGTTCGGCTGTAGTAATAACACCATCTCTGAAATCGTAGGGTTCATATGGATAAGGCGACAGGTGCACGGTGAAAACTGCCACCTGAAATTCTTTATTTACCTGCACTACTATACCATCGGTAAGCAAGCGCACAATTGGAAACCGGCTTAAGATTCCGGTATCCTGATTACT
>DPSB01000163.1 GCA_003537495.1 Cytophagales bacterium
CTTCGGGCTCAGTATTGAGCGAAGCCGCACCCACATTTGCATTTTATGCATTGGCTGCAGCAAACAGTGATAACTCTATTACAGTATTTAATGCGGTATCAGTTTTTGAAGATGGCAAGAATGATTATTTACAAATTCTGAACATCGAACAATATCCCAACAGTGCGGTAAGTATTTTTAATCGCTGGGGCGATAGGGTGTTTCAAATGAAAGCGTATGAGAATGCTGTTCCCGATAAGCGTTTCAATGGCTTGTCGGATGCAGGTAATGTTTTACCATCCGGAACCTATTTCTATTCGATTAACCTCGGTGATGGCTCTGAAACCAAAACCGGCTACTTGCACCTTAAATAACCCGATTAATATCAAACTTCTCAAGGTAGTCAGCTACACGTCTTACAAAACTTCCGCCTAGCGATCCATCTACTACGCGGTGGTCGTACGAGTGCGATAAAAATACTTTGTGTCGAATAGCAATCGCGTCTCCGTAAGGAGTTTCCACTACGGCTGGTTTCTTTTGAATAGCTCCCACAGCCATAATACCAACCTGCGGCTGCATGATAATAGGAGTACCCATCACATTACCAAAAGATCCTACGTTGGTAATGGTGTACGTACCGCCACTTAATTCATCGGGTTTAAGTTTGTTTTCGCGGGCGCGCTTTGCAAGATCATTTACTGCTTTCGCCAAGCCGGTAATGTTAAACTGATCGGCATTTTTAATTACTGGTACAATCAGGTTACCTGATGGCAGGGCTACAGCCATACCTATATTGATGTCCTTCTTTTTGATGATCTTATCGCCATCCACCTGAATGTTAATCATTGGAAAATCTTTGATGGCCTGAACGATGGCTTCAATAAACACCGGTGTAAATGTTAACGAATCACCCTCGCGTTTTTGAAATTCGTGTTTCATTTTGTTGCGCCAGAATACGATGTTAGTCATGTCGGCTTCTACAAATGAAGTAACGTGTGGCGAAATACGTTTGGAGTCAACCATGCGCTCGGCAATCATTTTGCGCATCCGATCCATTTGTATTATTTCATCGCCAGCCGACATAGACGCTGGTACAAGAGGAGCACTAGTTGTAAGTGAAATGGATTGACCCAGCTTGCGATTTTGCAGGTAACCCAATAGATCTTTCTTGGTTACACGACCTTCGCTTCCTGTACCGGGTATAGCTTCGAGTTCGGCCAAAGCAATCTTTTCCTCCTTCGCAATATTTTTAACCAACGGTGAATAAAAACGATTGGCCGATTTAAAATCGGTAGCAAGATGTACACCATTTCCATTGGAGGATGCAGATGCAGCAACTTTCGCTTCTGATTTTGAAACGGGTGCTGGTGCCGTTACTTCTGCTACTTCGGCTTCAGCCTCAATTTCAATAACAGCAATTGGTTTACCTACTTGAACCACGGCACCTTTCTCCGCCAGAATTTCTTTTAACACCCCGGCATGGGTAGATGGAACTTCCGTATCTACTTTATCGGTGGCAACCTCCAACACAGATTCGTCCTGTTCAATTTTATCGCCTGGTTTTTTAAGCCATGAAAGTATGGTGGCTTCCATAATGCTTTCACCCATTTTGGGCATGATAAGTTGCACCTGTGCCATAATTCAATCGGTTGTTTTAGCTGTGCAAGTTAACATTTTTAACAGGATTGAAACAGGCCGTAGCTGATTTGGAAATTGCTGACTATAACCTTACTACTTTAGGTAGAAGCGAACAATCCAAGAATAAAATGTTGGCAAATGGATTAATACAATATTGTTTACGAGCTACCGTAAACGCATTGCGTTATTGGATTTATAAGTGGCTATTACTTGATTACAGTTACCTTGGTTGCACTCAGGCCTTTTGGGCTACGTTCAACTTCAAACTGAACTTTGTCGTTTTCTTTGATGGGCGATGAAAGTGCATTCAGGTGAACAAAAACGCTTTCGCCCGATTGAGAATCTTTAATAAAACCGAAACCTTTAGATGTATTGAAGAAGGCTACGGTGCCCGTTCTTCCCTCACCAATTGGGTTTGCACTACCGGTATTTCTTGAGCCGATTACGATGTCTTCGGCCTTAATCACTGTTTTTTTGCGCGTTAAATCGGGCGGAGTGGAGGTGATGTTCCCGTTCTCATCTACATAAGCAAGCATATCTTCGAATGACTTTCCGCTCGAGTTTGCTTTACGCTCTTCCTTGCGTTGTTCTTTTTCTTGCCTTTTTTGAAGTCTTTTTTTCTCTAATTCTTTTTTGTTGAATGTTTCTTGTGGTCTGGCCATGTGTTTGGTTTAGTCTTACGATTATTTTAAGCCTGTGGTTCAGGTAGAGATGGCACTGCCATCGGTTCGCTTATGTACAGCACAAAAGTAAGCAATTCTAATGGCTAATTCTGAATTATTGCGGCAAACTCTGCCGGATCAGATTTAATACGGCTGCACTTGCCAATTTAATATTCAACATCCTGTCCTTCGTGAGTTGTAATTTTTTGGTTACCGTTTGATGTTTATCGCTGTAGGCAATCCAAACAGTACCCACCGGTTTATCGGGGGTTGCCCCACCCGGCCCCGCAATACCACTGGTGGCCACACCGATATTAGTACTGAATTTAGCGCGCACAATGTTAGCCATTTCAATAATGGTAGGCTCACTAACTGCTCCGTACTTTTCAAGGGTTTCGGGTTTAACCCCAAGTTGCCGCATCTTAATTTCGTAGGCATAGGGAATCATCGTTCCTAAAAAGTATTCTGAACTGCCGGGTACACTGGTAATCAGGTGCGACAAATA
>DPSB01000084.1 GCA_003537495.1 Cytophagales bacterium
CAAACATCCTCATAGTGCCAGTAATCGGTAAATGAAAGGTAGCGGTTATTCGAAAAAAAATTCTCCAGCAATTGTGGTGCGGAGTTGGGCCAATACACCGCAGGGTAAATATCTGTCCAGGGGTTAGGCTTTTGTGGAGGCATGAACCTGTTTTTACCGGAGGTTTCTGCACCGTATGGTATTCCTAAAAAATTAAAAATTCCTTTATGAATAAAGCCCCTTACCTTACCATGGGTTGTATCAGCCACGGCAATGTTATCGCCAATGAAAAGAATCTGACCATCCTCTTCAGATGCTTTTTCGGTAGACTCAGAAGTGCATGCGCTAAAACCTAATGGCGAAACCATTCCAAGACCGGCAGCTCCTACACTTAACTTTTGAAAGAAATTTCTTCTACTTGTTTTCATTTCTGTAACGTTTAATGTTGTGAAGGTTGATTCGAAAATTTTCTTATTTGCTGAAGTAAATCGGGTGAATATTCAGGTATTGGGCCAGATTTACCTGCCACATAAGAACCAATCAGGTTAGCCAGGCGGGCATCTTCTAACGGATCTTTTGAATATCCATAGTGAAACATAAATGCAGCACTGAATGCATCCCCGGCTCCAACTGCATCAGCAACCTGTACCGGCACTCCGGGAATATTGGTCAACATATTTTGATGATATATCTGACAACCTTGTGCTGCTGCAGTAATAATTACGATTTCAATATTAAACTCATCGGTAATAAAACGACAAAATAATTCCGTAGAAAGTGAGGTCTTAAAAAGTAGTTGTGAGATAACCGGAACTTCTTCTTTGTTAAGTTTAAAAATTGAACACCGCTTTAGTCCGTTTCGAATAATAATTGGTGTATACGAATCCTTACGGAGATTTACATCATAAAATTTGTGACTGAATTGAATAGAGTCGAGTATTTTGGTTAATGCATTACGCGATTGTTCCGACCGCTGCGCTAAGGTGCCAAAATAAAATACATCGAACCGTTTTTTGCGTAAGGAGTCAATAACTTCATCGGGATTAATAAAATCGTAGGCAACTTTCTCGGTAATTGTATAGGTTGGTTCACCATCATGAAGAAGTACATCCACTGTACCTGTAGGCACTGATGTTAAAACATTAACCGCGGAATAGTCAATCTTAAGACGTGTGATTTCATTAATGGCCCGCCATCCCCGGTTGTCGTTCCCCACAGCTGATACGATTGATGCTTGTGCACCACATTGTGTAAAGTGAGCAGCAAAATTGAGAGGCGCTCCACCCAGGTATTCCTGCCCTTCAATAATGTCCCATAATATTTCTCCGAATACCAGTGCTTTCATTTTTCAATTTTCGTAGATACTTTTCATTTGCCAGGAAGTGAGAGATAGCAGATCGCTATCGGCCCCTTGCGAACGTAACGATACACCCATACTGTCATCACGACTAGGATATACGCGAACGGCAAGGGCTTGCTTACCATTCACAAAAACTTCTACAACACTACGGTCAATGAACACGCGAAGTTTAAGCTTCTCATTATTCTCCAGAATTACAGGTGCCGTTTCTGGAGCGCGTGGCCTAACATCAGGATGAAGTGAAGCATGTGATGACTCAATACTGATTAAACTGGTGCGCACCGGAGGTGTACCCACACGTGGAGTTTGAGGAGCTGCACCCTTTTCCATTAGTACAGGAATTTCTCCTAAACGATATTCTCTACCGCCAGAGTTGCCCCGATCTTTATAAAAAGTAATTCGTGTATACTCTTCGCTGTTGCGCGAACGCAATACATTTAACTCAAGTGCTGGTGCATCCTTCACATCAATCTCCAATTCAAGTTCCATCGCATTGCCTCGAACTTGTTTCAAAACAATTTCTTTGTTGGCCGGAAGTTTTGTAGCAGCAACAGTTTGTTTTCCATAGCGAAGTGATTCAATATCTCCGGCTGGTTCTTGACGAATCTCATCACGACCTACAAGTGTAAGTCTTCGAGGCAGCGTCATAATTTGATTCCACTCACCCGTTGGTTTACCATGATTCATATTGAAGATAACGATCACACCACCTTTGCCATCGGGTGTAGCAGAAGGTGCATGCACGCCCGAAGGTGTTGCCGCACCAAAATTGAATTTACCATGATTAGACACCACAAACTTATCGCGCACTTTATCATAATCACCCAACAGGTATTGTCCACCACTCATGTGGCTGAAGAAGGGCAAAATGTAACGATCACCAATTGGCCAGAAATACGGACACGCATAATCATCTCCAATTTGTGTGAACCGGTCGCCCTCAACAAACTCGTGCATGTATTCCCAGTTAGCCAAATCCTTTGAACGGAACAGATAGGTTGTTCCAAACTTTTTATTGTCTGGGCCCATTGGTGCTCTGCCTGCAGAAAGTGCATAATAAATACCATCTTTCTTCCAGATGGAAGGATCGAATACACTGTAAGGTGTAGCAAACCCAGTTTTAGAAAGCAAAGGAATTACCGCATTGCCGGTAACTTTTTCCCAATTCAATAACAATGGATCTTCTGAAACAGCAACCATATTACCAACCTGAGTTCCATGATACATGGCAATAACACGATCCTCTTCTACCAATGTGGTTCCAGAAAAAACCGCACGCTCAGGACTTGGGTAAATGGCATAAGGTAAATCCTGCCAGTGAATAAGATCTTTGCTTATGGCATGCCCCCAATGCTGGCGCTTATCTTCTGGTGGATAACCCTGGTAAAACAAATGCCAATTTCCCTGCCAGTATGAAAGACCGTTGGGATCATTCAAGGTGCTTTCCGGACTTACAAAATGATACAATGGCCTATACCGATCTGATGCTTGTTTCTTACGCGATTCGCGAAAGCGTGCAAGCAAAGGATTAGTAGAAAGTTCAGTCTGTTGTTCTGATAATGTGGTTGAGAATTTATATTTCGGTACAGGTGAAAGAAATGGAGGTTCATTCGGTTGAGCCATCGCTACACCACAAACAAATAACATTATTGTTAATCGAAAGAATTGCTTCATCATGGCTTTTGGTTTGCGTAAATACTTTTCATCTGCCAGCTATCGAGCGATAATAAGGAAGCATCTTCTCCTATAGCTTTGATTGAAACCCCCTGACTATCGTTACGGCCCGGATATACGCGCAGCGCAAGACATTGTTTGTCATTAACAAATACCTCTACTATGCTACGGTCTATAAAAATGCGAAGTGTAATCGGTTCGTTTTGCGCCAGTAAAAATGGTGCCACTTCAGGTGGTCGTGATTGTGCATCGGGCAATGTAGAGGAGTTTGAATTATCAAGCGATACCATAGTGGCTCTCGAAAAAGGAGGACGAGGCTGTCTGCCTCCACCAGTTACCAATGGCAACAGATCGAATGGCATAAATGCTGTGCCTTCTTCTGCTTTATAGAGCAATCCGTTGGAATATCCGCGCGAAGGGTAAATACTGATTCGGGTATATTCTTCTTTTCCTGGTGAGCGAAGCACGTTAAGCTCAATTACGTTTGCCTTTCCGGGATCTATTTTTGCCGTTATTTCCATAGCTGTGCCACTTACTCCTGTTAAAACGGTTTCTTTATTGGAAATATGTTTCATTGGCTTAACCGAGCGATGATTATAGCGAAGTGATTCAATATCGCCAGCAGGCTTTTGCAATACTTCATCCTGGCCGGATAAAGTAAGCACGCGAGGCAAGCTCATAATCTGATTCCACTCGCCTGTAGGCTTGCCAGGATTCATATTAAACATAATAACCACATTACCATTTGCATCGGTAGTAGCCGAAGGTGCATGCACGCCACCAGGACCTGAAGCTCCAAAGTTGAAACGCCCATGATTGGTTGCTGTAAATACATGCTTTATCGTATCGTACTTTCCAATCAGGTATTGTCCTCCACTCATGTGGCTGTAAAACGGCATAATGTATTTATCGCCCAAAGGCAAAAAGTATGGGCAGGCATAGTCATCACCAATTTTTGTAAAGCGATCGCCTTGTACAAACTCATGCATGTACTCCCAATGCTGTAAATCTTTGGAACGAAACAGCGATGCTGAACCAAAATATTTATCTGATGTATTGGCTTTTAGTTTCCCTGCCGA